>CALMKY010000538.1 GCA_937867195.1 uncultured Saprospiraceae bacterium
TCATCGGGCCGGACACAGGCGGTCGCCGCAGCAGTCACGTCTTGCAGGACCTGGTCGCCGGTGCGGTGCCCATGCTCGTCGTTGACCTTCTTGAAATGGTCGATGTCGATCACAGCAGCACCGATCGGGATCCCCGTCCGGGCTGACCGGGCGACCAGAGCCGGAATGGACTGTTCGAGGCCGCGGCGGTTGGCCGTCCGTGTCAAGGGGTCGGTGTCCGCCAACGCGCGTTCCCGGGTCAGGGCCTGCTGCAAGGTGCGACGCAGGGCGTACACGGCCAGTGAAGGGCTTGCGGTCGCAAAGGCGACGGCCGATACCTGGATCACGATGGTCAGCGGATGTTGACCGGCCGTCCCGATCACAGGGAGGCTGCAGACCACGGCGACCGCGAACTGAACCGCGAGCATCCGTCCGCTCAGGTACAGGGCCACCAACACACTGGGCAGGGTGAACATCACCACCGACGTCTCCAACTGCGGCGCCTGCGGCGCGGTCTGCTCGAACAGCAACATGGCGACGCGGACCTGCACCTCCGGCTCGTGCAACGGCGCCTGCGCCGCCGGCTTCGCCGACTGCAACGGCGACCGGCGAGCCGACGGCGGTGATCAGCGTGCATCGGCTCGACGCGCCGGAATTTGACTATGAATCCAATAAATATACCAACCCGGTCCGCTTTCAGCATGAAGATCTCAAAATTTATAAACAGGACGAGCATTACAATCCTAACGATGTAAGGATCCCGGGATTACTATCCTTGCAAAAAGGAACAGGATATATGAAAGGAGATGAATTGATTAAGCAACCGCTGGATTTTAGCTATAAAAATTATTTTTCTCTTGACGATATGGCTATGATGATCAAGTCAATTATGTTTCCACAAGATACATCTGACCGCAAACCATTTGATATCACGGCGGATCAAATGCAATACATCAGGACCTGCATGTCTAAATTACCCCGTGAAAGCAAACATCCGTTCTATGATTCAACTCATTCCGACGGCTATTGTAAATTTTTCATGTACGGAGATACGAAAGACAAAATGGATCCGAATATCCGCATCTTCAACAAAGTCGGATGGGCCTATGGTTATCTGACGGATGCTGCTTATATCGTTGATTTTAAAAACAAGGTAGAGTTTATCTTAGCCGCCACCATCTATTGCAACCAGGATGGCATACTCAATGATGGCCGGTATGATTTTGAATCCATCGGATTGCCTTATTTATCCAAGCTTGGAAAGACTTTTTATCAACTCGAATTGAAAAGAAAAAGAAAATATAAACCCGATTTATCAGCATTTAAATTGAATTATCACGAATGAAAAAAAACACTCCGGCAGGAATTGATTTATTTTCAACTTCACAGGATAGAAAAAGGCTGCGAGATGCTTTTTATATTGCACTGGAGGGACTTACCGATACGCAACAAGCTGCGGTCAAACACATCGATGGGCCTGTCATGGTCCTGGCTGGACCCGGTACCGGTAAAACCCAGGTGTTTGCGGCACGTTTTGGTTATATACTTGATCAAACGGATACTCAAATCAATCAAATACTTTGCCTGACCTATAGTGAAGCGGGTGTACAGGCTATGCGCGATCGGTTACTGCAATTTATAGGTCCGGCCGCCCATGAAGCACATATTTATACTTATCATTCATTTTGTAATAAAGTAATCAATGAAAATCCTGAATATTTCTTTGATTTTAAGAAAATGAAATTGGCGAGTCCTCTTCAACGGTATGAACTCATTGAAGAAATACTACTGGAATTACCGGATGATTCCCGGGTAAAGCGAATCATCGGTGATCGACATTTCGAAATCAAACGGTTTGACAATCAATACGACAATATTAAAAAAGAGGAAAAAAATGCAAATGAATTGATATCGGAGACCTTACGATTTATCGATGAGGAGATGCATCTAAAACCCAAATATCATTATGTAAAAGACAAATCGAAAACCAATGCCGATTATGCCAAAGACAAAGGCAGATTCTATCGAACGGTCGATGTACTGAAAACCTATGAGGAATATTTAAAAAAAATGAAGGAACGCAGCTGGATTGATTTTAATGATATGCTGATCCATGTAAAAGATGCTTTTAAAAAACATCCTGACTTGCTGGCACGTTACCAGGAACAATATCTGTATTTTTTGATCGATGAATTCCAGGATACCAGTGCCATCCAAAACAATATCGTGATCGAACTGGTCAATTTTTGGGAATCTCCTAATTTATTTATTGTAGGGGACGATGACCAGGCGATCTATCGATTCCAGGGAGCGAACGAACAAAATCTGCTCCAAATCTTTGATCAATTTCCAAACATGGCTGTTTATTGCATTACAAAAAATTTCCGGTCCACTCAAAGCATCCTGGACTGTGCAAATCATGTAATCGAAAAACTGATGTCCGGAAGAATCCATCAACATTTTGGTAGGATACCATCCCATATTCTGGAAAAGATTAATAAAAAATTGATTTCAGCAAAAGACTCCATCCAAGTATCCCCGCCATCTATTAAAATGTATGAATCGGCGCAACAGGAGACCTTAGCCGTTTTTGATTTTGTAAGGAAGAAACATCTTGCTGGCGAAGACTTATCTGAAACTGCTATCCTTTGCAGAAGAATCAAAACAATTCAGGATTTGCTTTATTTACTGGAGCTGGAAAGTATTCCAGTGAATCTTAAATTAGGTAAAGACATTTTAGATCAGCCCTTTGTCAACCACTTTATTTTGTTGTTGCAATATCTCGATGCGGAGTTTAAGGAATACACCGGCGGAGAACCCTATCTATTGCAATTACTCTATCTGCCATATTGGGGGCTCAACACGGATGATATCAGTATGATTTCCTTTTTAGAAAGAAAAAACAGAGATCGGAAAGAACTGGTCAGTAAGATCCTAAACCCACATTCATGGCCGGCTGCTGAATTCAGAAATAAAAACAGATTAATTGAATTTGTCAGTCAATTGCAGGAATGGAAAAGAGAATTACCGCCTGTCAAAACACTGTCATCCATTGTAGAAGATATTTTCAGAAAATCTGGATTGCTTCAATGGGCACTCCATTCCCCGGAGAGTACCTGGCATTTAAGATGCATCAATACATTATTTAATCATATCCGAAGCATCAGTACAAGTCAGCCCCATATTGCTTTACATGACTACCTGGCGCAATTGACCAAAATGAAAAATTTTGATTTGGCGCTCACAGTTGAAGCAGGATATACCCACCAAAATGGAGTGAATATTCTGACGGCACACAGTGCCAAAGGACAGGAATACGAAACGGTCTGGATAATGAATGCCCAGCGAGCCGAGTGGGAAGATTTCGGAGCGGCAGATCAATCAGGATACAAACTGCCGGATCACATGTCACAAATAGAACAAATCAAAGCTAACAAACCCATTGACGAAAGAAGATTGTTTTATGTCGCCATGACCCGTGCCAAACATAGCCTGATCATCTCATGGCCCAATACCAATGATGCCGAGATGGATAAACAAAATACTCCTTCTCAATTTGTATCGGATGTGTTAGAATTTATTAAAGGTCAGCCTAACCGGGAAGTCATTGATCAACAGCTGGTCACAGAGAAAATAAAACTCATAAGCAATAAAAAAGAAGCTCCTGCTGAATTATTCAATCATCAGATCATTGAAGAATATTGTCAGGATCTGGTCATGACCGCTTCAATCCTCAATACCTATCTGGATTGTCCCGTGCGATTTTATTTTGAAGAGATTTTAAAAGTACCTCAACTGGACAATGCTCATCTGGGCTTAGGAATAAGCCTCCATGAAGGATTACACGAATTTTTCTTACAGTATCTTAAAAATCCATCCTTCGATCCGGAATATCTTATTGAATTTTTTATTCAATCGTTACATCGAAATGAATGGTATTTTACAAAAGACGAATACGATGGTTTAATCAGGAAATTCAGGAACCTGCTTCCTAAATTTTTAGCTCAAAACGAAGAAGTCTGGAAAAATGTAAAAGATTATAAACTCGAATATTTTATTGAGAATGTATTAGCAGGTGGCCTTATCCCTATGAAAGGTAAAATAGACCAGGTCCTGAGCTATGGTGATCAAAGCACGATTATTGATTTTAAATCAGGACAAGGGGATAGTTCCGGAGCCACCAAAAAATTACCGGAGCGAAGTTCGAAATCAGAAGGAGGCGAATATTGGAGACAAGCCATGTTTTACAATATTTTATTTGCTCATGACAAATCCAAGTCATGGAATGTCGCCGGAGCCAAAGTATTATTCCTACAAACCAATAAATTAGAGCCATCGAAGTTTGAATCCAGATCCTACAAATTCGAAAGCCAGGAAAATACCATAGCATTCATTCAATTATTACAACAGGTTTATGAAGATATCAAAGCACATAAAGTCACCCAAGGGTGTAATAAACCGGAATGCGAATGGTGTGAATACACAAAACAGCTGGATTCGATTCAACAAAGAAAGTAAACTATAACCTTCCAGCCGTCTTGACCAACAGGATAAATGACAATACGGCGGTCCCTTGCGACATGATATCGGTAATTGTTTTTTGCCAATTGATAGGAGCACGTTTTGGTAACGGTTTTCCATCCGACCCCAATCTCACCCGTTGAGGCGGATGAGGCCCTACTTTTACGACACTGCCCTTTTCAACTTTTGGATATACTTTAAATAAAAAGAAATTCTTGGTCTTTTGTATCCGTCCATTTGGTTGTTCCACCGTGATCCTGGCCCGGGAACCATCTTTCGAAACCCCTGCAGCAAATTCATCCACGTAGTATTTTGCATTTTTATTCGGTACGAAGGCAACATTGATACGGTTATTAGAAGCAATCAGCTTTTGCTCGTATAATTCCTTTGCATCCGTCAGACCTTCAATCGATATATAATCTTTGATTTTAGGTATAGAAATTTTATCTCCTTCTTTCAAAATTAAATTATCCTCTGACCTGGGATTTTTCAATGCTTTGTCCAATCTAAAAATAATATATCCTGTATTCTCGTGGGATCTGTATAAAGTCACTCCGTTGATAAAAGCTTCTTCGGTATATCCACCGGATCTTCTGAGCAAGTCAAGAATGGTTTCATTCCTCTTGATCAAAGCATATTGACCCGGAAATTGAACAGCTCCTTCCACCGTCACGTTTTGCTGAAGCTCAAACTGAGGTACCGTTCTCACTTGTATCTGGTCAAACGGTTTGAGTTCATAATTTGCTTCATCACTATTGAGTGTAACATCCCGATTCAGTGTCAGAGTAGCTACTATGGTTTTGGTAGGTCTGTTTTCATCAAAAACGACTCTGAAGACTTCAATGCGATTGGTAGCCGCTTCTTGCTTAAACCCCCCGGCCAGGATGACGATATCTTTAAGTTTTACGCCGGGACCGTAAGCGAATGTGCCGGGATGTCGTACAGCGCCATTGATCATAACGAACGTCTGGTCAAAGAAACTACGATCATTGTACATGTACACTTCATCATTAGGTTCCAATACAATATCATCCTTACCACCGGGGTTCTCAATTGCTTTTTTGGTATTGAATAAAATATAA
Organism: uncultured Saprospiraceae bacterium; assembly: GCA_937867195.1. Classification (GTDB taxonomy): domain Bacteria; phylum Bacteroidota; class Bacteroidia; order Chitinophagales; family Saprospiraceae; genus JADJLQ01. Next base: position 5,583 of record CALMKY010000538.1, read on the forward strand.
TCGCGCTCCACGTAATTATCTTTATTTATCCGCTTGATATAACCGAAATCCAATGCATCGGGTTGCAAGCCGCCCCCCAAAATAATAAGGTCCGATACACGATAATTCCGTGCGGGATCAAATGCTACATTGACCGGTCTTCGAATGGCTCCACTCGCACTGATGCTGGCTGCATCGATATAAGCTGACAAAGCATACACGGTGAGTTTGTCTTGAGGTTTGAGTAAAATATTAGCTTCACTTCCGGGGCTTTCCAGGATTGATTTGATATTAATTCGATTTACGGAAAAAGTACCATCGATGTTCAATCTCAACATAAATGCCAGGTCCGTTTTGGCACCAAATTTCAATTTTCCTTTATCCAACAGATCTGATATATGCATTCCATCTTTATATTCATAGGTACCGGGTAAGTCTACCTGACCATCGATGGATACGGTCATCTGGAATGGAGCCGGAATGGTTTTAATCGAAACTTCATCTCCACTCATCAAGGCAAAATCCTGTTTGGCTTCTAATAAGGCAGTCAAGGGCACATCGATGATCTTCGTTTTATCATCCAAATATCTTTTGATTTGGATCGTTTTCTTATAAGCATCTTCGCGAAGGCCACCGGCATAATCTATCAATTTCATTAATTGCTCGGAAGGCAATAATTCATATCGAAGAGGTCGACGCACAGCGCCTGTAATACTCACTACCCGGTCTGCGATGGGAATGTGGATGATATCACCTTGTT
>CALMKY010000539.1 GCA_937867195.1 uncultured Saprospiraceae bacterium
GGGTTTTATGACCCATCTCCAGCACTTAAAGCTTTGAAATGTCCTGTATTAATCCTGTATGCTGGTTATGATATTTCCACCGATACAAATACGAATTTGCCAATCATGAAAAAATTGATCTCTTCTGCTAACGCGACGTACCATGTTTTTGAAAATGCTAACCATGCCATGTTAGAGGTAGAAGGTAAAAATTTTATGACTAAGCAGACAGTCAATAACATTCAATTTACAAAGGGATACCTTGAATTGTTAATAGAATGGACCAAAGGGCAAACAAAGTAAATTTGAAAATTATCGATTGTTCTATAGAATTTAGTTAATCTATTTTGTCAGTCGTAAGTCTAAAAATTCTCATTTGATCATGATTTGAATCTACTTTAGTGCGAGCAAGTCAATGTTCCTTTTAAATATGTTTCCAATGAAGTTAAAAATTGTTTTGTCGTTCATTATATTATTGAATGTTATTACAGAAGTATTGAGTCAAAATCTGCAACCTGGACAACCTGCTCCAGATTTTAAAGTAGAAAAATGGATTAAAAATGGCGGATTTGACCATTTACAGAAAGGTAAAGTATACATAATCGACCTGTGGGCCATCTGGTGCACCCCGTGTATAGCAAGTATGCCCCATTTGAGTAAACTTCAAAAAAAATATAAAAATAGTAATGTAGAGGTTGTAGGAATTACCAATGTTGATGCCTGGGGCAATACGTTGGAAAAGGTAACAGAATTTGTACAAAAGAAGGATACACTTTTAGATTATCATATAGCCTGGGTACCTGCTTCTATGAATAAAGACAGTCTCTGTGGCATATTTGTACATCCCTGGATGCAAGCCATCGGCAGTATGAATTTACCTACTGCATTTATAGTTGATAAAATGGGAATCATCGCATACATAGGTGATCCCTTGACAATCGACCAACCATTGGATCAACTGGTAAATGATCACTACGATATAGAATTAGCTAAAAGTAATTATCGGTCAGGGTTACAGGCAGAAGCGCTTCTGCCCAAAATCGATTCAGCATTGAATGTAAATAATTTGACTACAGCGATGCATATTGGAAATCAAATACTAAATAATTTTTCATTTGTCAAACCCAACACATATTTGGTTCTTTCTTCCAGGATTACCGATACAAAAACAATGAACGAGGCATTGTTATCCATTGCCCTGACGGCTGCAAAACGAAGTCTGGTTGCTACCCAATTTGAATCACCTGGATTTTATGATGTGGTAGCAACTGCGTATGCAGCAAAAGGAGACTATATCATGGCCTATGCATTAGAAAAAATGGCGATCGTCTACAGCGATGGAGAAATGAAGAGAAACCAAATGAAAAAACTAGAGCAATATTTAAAAAGGATATAAGTGTTTATCAGGATTAAATTTTATTCTTCCAATTAATCAAAATAAAATGAAAACATTTTTTAGCGCTATGCTCTTTTTGGCTTTTTTGGTCTCGATGAGTTCTCAATCAATTGATAAAAAACTTTGGCAAGATGATATTCGTTTTCTCCAATATACTATTCATACTAAATATGCTAATCTTTTCTACAATGTCACGGCCCAACAGTTTGATAGTTCCATAGAGAAATTGATTGAGAAAATCCCAATGATGGAGGATTTTGAATTTTATGCAGGGATAGGAAAAATTATGGCTATGTTTAGAATAGGCCATACTCAGGCAGGCTATTTGTTTCAAAACCTACTGGATAAAACTGGAGAAAAATTATTTCCTGCTATACCAATCGAGTTTTATATGTTTAGCGATGGCTTTTATATAAAGAGTGCTGCCATTAAATATCAGGAGCTAGTGGGAGCCAAAATAATACAGATAGGGGATCTACCTATATCACAAGCCCTTGAAAGAATCAGACCTTTTGTAAATTACGAAAACGAATTTGGATTTTTGGCTAATGCGCCTTTTTATTTACGTTTTCCAAAACTGATATATGTAGCAGGTATATCTAATAATAAAGACAAACTCAAAGTAAAATATGAAAAGTCTGGGCAAGTAAAAGAAACATGGATTGATCATGATAATTCTAACCTTGTTTTTAAAACCACAGGATTAGAAGCAATATCAGGTTGGACAGATGCCAGTGATCAATCCAAGACCCCAATACCGATCTGGAAACAACATGGCGATCAATATAGAAACTGTGTGTATCTACCCGAAACTAAAACATACTATATCCGTCATAGTGTTACTTTAAATGATAAAAATCAAACTTTAGTAAAATTCTTTGATGAGGCATACGATTTTGTTGAAAAAAATGATGTGGAGAAAATAGTGTTAGATGTAAGGATGAATGGTGGAGGCAATAATCAATTGATCAAGCCTATCATTACAGGAATCATTCAATTGAAGAAAATAAATCAAAAAGGAAAATTCTTTTGTATTATAGGAAGAAGGACATTTTCTGCCTGCCAAAATTTGGTAAACGAATTGGAACGGTATACTGAAGTTATATTTGTAGGGGAGCCTACTTCTGAGAATGTGAATTTCTACGGTGACACGAAAACCGAAACGATGCCTAATAGTAAAATACAAGTTTTCTGCAGTTGGTTGTGGTGGCAAAATTCGGATCCAAGAGATCTCAGGAAGTATACATCCCCTCATTTGTCAGTAGATCTGAGTTTCAATGATTACGCTGATAATGTGGATCCTGTAATGAAAGTGATTGAAAATTACGATATCAAGATGCCATTTATTGAGTCAATCAAGGAATTGGAATTAGCCAATAAGCAACAAGAGGCTACTCTATTTGCGCAAAATTTCATGAAGGATCCAATAAATAAATACTTTATCTCCCGGATAGAAGTAGAAATCAACACACTAGGCTATCGAATCTTAAACGAGAAAAAACCCGAGGCAGCGAAAAATATCTTCAAATTAAATACTATTTTATTTCCTCACTCCGGAAATACCTACGATAGTTATGCAGAATGCTGCCTTCTGATGGGCCTGCGAGATGAGGGCAACCAATACTACCGAAAAGCCTTAGAGGCCGAGCCTAATTATCCAAATGCTGAAGAAGCAAAAAAAATATTGTCTCTCAACAAATAATACCATTTTAAATGGATATTCAACATGATTTTGTCTACAACTTAAGTGGATTATTAACGAGTTGACTCCTTTTAACCTTAATTAACCCAGGAGATTTTTTTTTTCGTAATACTTTTGAATTAAAAAGTAATGTATTCTAATAAAATCCTTTTTTGTGTATTCATTAGTATTTTCAAATTATACAATGGAAATACACAGATTGATGTAGACACTAAACAGAGAATAGAACAGATAGATCGTTATTTGCTCGATCTGACAAAGGAAAAAAAATATTCTGGCGGCCTTTTAATTATTAAAGATGGTACTACATTGATAAAAAAGGGATATGGATATGCAGATAGGGAAAATCACATCCCTTTTTCCTCAAATACCTTAGCATCCATAGGCAGTATTACGAAGGCATTTACTGCAGCCGCTATACTAAAATTGGTAGAACAAAGGAAGCTGAACTTAGAAGACCCACTCATAAAATTTTTTCCGGATATCCCGCATGATAAATCCAATATTACAATTCATCAATTACTCACTCATTCAGGTGGGTTTCACGAGTTTTTAAAAAAGGATGGTGGTGATTATGAAAAAATTGTGAAAAATGAATTTTTATTAAGAGCTTTTTCTGAACCTCTTTCTTTCGATCCAGGAAAGAAAGCAATATATACCAATGTAGGCATGAGCATACTGGCCATAATAATTGAGCAAGTTTCTAACCTTGATTATGAGCAATATTTGAAAATTAATTTGTTTGATAAAAATGGTATTAAGTCCATTGGTTATCGATATCCAATTCAAAAAATGGATTCTATCGCAATTGGGTATCAAAATGGAGTACGCTGGGGTACACATCAGACTCATTTCGATCAAGCAGGAGGTGGTCCATATTGGAACCTAAAAGGTAATGGAGGTTTAGAGGCATCCCTAAATGATATGGAGAAATGGATTAATGGAATTACAAGTGAGAGAATACTGACAAAAGCTAGTGTGGATAAAATGTTTACAGCCCAAGTAAAGGAAGATAACCTGGAGGGAGAATATTATTTTGGATATGGATGCAATATTTCTAAGAGTCAACGCAATACCAAAATGATTGGAAATGGTGGAAGTAACGGCATCTACTACGCCCGAATCATAAGATTACCGGAAGAAGGTTTGGTATTTTATATGGTTACTAATGAAAGTAGTATAAATACCAATATGGTCTTGCCAAACGTGACCCAATTATTTTTTAATGGCAAAATAGATCAGGATGCCATAGCGATCAAACCTAAATTTGAAAGTGAGCAATCCAAAAAAATTTATGACATGCTCAAAGTCAATGACCAGATAGACCTGGGTGTGGAATTAAATAAGGCCGGCATACAAGTGGACGATGATATGGTTTTATTGGGAGTCGGTCAGGCACTGATGGAAGAAAGAAAATTTAAATCTGCCTATGTGCTCTATCATTATTACACACATGCTTTCCCAAATATCGTAGTGGCATGGAATGATTTTGGTGATGTACTCCTTAATTTAAGCAATAAGGAAGAAGCCATCAGGTGCTATCGGAATGCGCTTAAGGTCAGACCAGGAAATCCAAGAGCTGCAGAGGCGTTGAAAAAACTTGGCCAATAGCTTTAGTAATCAAAGGAATTGAAACCTAAAAATAGGCCGGTAATCTACAATAAAAGTCGATTGTCTATTTGCTATTTGCCGGTGTCCTGTTGATGGATTTTCAATCGTTGTAGTAGAAATAAATTATTCTATGCATTCTACACAATTAGTATTTATGTTTTTATTGACAATATTTGAACTTTCTTGCAATAAAAGTGATCAGATTATAAAAGGGACCTTACCCAATGGCATCTATGAGATAAGGTATATAATCGATATAAATAATAATGGCAATGCCACTGATCTGAGAGTAAAAGCAAAGTACTTAAAATCTTTCGATATCCATAAAGTCAAGGAAATAAGATTGGTAATTTCTAAAGCAAATGAATTGGTAGATGCCTATAAACTAAAGACGTTACCGGTTGACTATTTTTTTTCTGTTCCGGTATCTGATTCGGCCAATCAGATCTTCAAGATAGGCAATATTAAAGACGCATCTGGAGCCAATATCGTCAATAACACCGGCTACGAAGCAAGAATTGCCACGATCACCCACGATGATCAGGTTCAGCTATCCAATTCAATGACTTTCACGCTCAGGGACAAGCCCATTTATTCCGGAGATTATATCGGAACCTGGGAAGACCTTGGTCCACCTGGTCCGGCAATGTTCGATATGTCTCTGACCATTCAAGAAGATTATACCGGATCGATGTTTTATGCGAATGCTGATTTTAAACCATTTGGCAAAGGGATGGAGGATGCAAAGACAAAAATTAGTATTACAGGCACTACTATCAATTCTTTTGATCTCAGTCAGTTTATAGTAGGATACGGAACCAATAATTGCAAAGCGACATCTACATTAAAAGGACGAATTACTGACGAAATACATTTGAGCCTCGATACTTTTGTATGGGATGACTGCGACGGGAAGAGGGAAGTGAAATTGAATTTTTCAAAGGTTAAATAATACCTCTAATATATCATATAGTTAATGAATACTAAATCCTATTGCCTGATGATTATGTCAATATTTTACATCGTTGATCTGGATCTTCTGAGAATTCATAGCGATTAATATACCCGGTCTGAGTTCCAGATGGTACGTTAAAAGGTAGCCTGGATAGAGTTTAAAGAGAGCATTTAATCATACAATTTAGAGTAAGTAAAAGAGGGTGGCTGTAAATAAGGTTACCCTCTTTCCTATTTGTTTTTATAGGCTATTTACTATCATTTCAACAGGAAGTGAAAGAACGAATCTCATATAATTAATTGATTATTAAGTTTATAAGTCGATATTTTTGATTTTGGCTGCATTCATATTTTATCTCTTAAATAAACCTGAAAGCTCTTATATTTGCGCCCGCTAAAATCCAAATTCAGTTTTATTATGGCAATGACTACAGAAATCAGAAACGGTATGTGTATCAATCACAATAATGACCTTTGGTCCGTGGTTGAGTTTCAACATGTAAAAAGTGCCCGTTCCGCAGCATTTGTTCGCGCTAAACTTAGAAGTGTAACTACCGGCAAAATCGTAGAGTATTCTTTTAATGCCGGTAACAAATACGACGAGGTAAGGATCGAGCGTCGCAAATATCAATTTCTATACAAAGATGACCAGGGATATAATTTTATGAACAATGAAAATTATGACCAGGTACTGTTACAGCCCGAAATGATCGATGGGCCTGATTTTATGAAAGATGGTATGGATGTTGACATCATGTTTCATGCTGAAAAGGAGATTCCACTGAGCGTAAGTCTTCCAGCGCATATGGTATTGGAAGTGGTTTATACTGAGCCAGGTGTGCGTGGAGATACAGCTACCAACGCTATGAAACCGGCAAAACTAGAAACCGGTGCAGAAATCAAAGTTCCACTTTTCGTAAACGAAGGTGACAAAATCAAAGTGGATACCCAAAATAGGTCGTATATTGAACGGGTAAAAATCTAATCCACTTATGGATCTCAAAGAAATACAAGAGCTCATAAGAATGATGAGCAAGTCTGGCTTAGGAGAATTAAAAATCAAGCAAGGCGATTTTGAAATAGTACTGAAAGGTGAATCTTCCAAAGTAATTCAGACCATTGCTTCTGCTCCTACCGTGATAGCGGCCCAACCTGCAGCACCGGCTCCGGCTCCGGTAATTGAAAAAAAGGCTTCTGCACCGGCTGAAACAAGTCCAGCACCTGCAGCATCATCACCAAGTGTTAAATTGCTGGAAATCAAGAGCCCGATGGTTGGAACGTTCTACCGTTCCCCGGCTCCCGACAAAGCTCCTTATACAAAAGTAGGTGATTCGGTAAAACCAGGTCAGGTGGTGTGTATGATCGAAGCAATGAAATTATTTAATGAAATTGAATCCGAGATTTCGGGCAATATAGTAAAGATCATGGTCGAAGATGCCTCCCCAGTGGAGTACGATCAGGTATTGTTTTTAATCGAACCAGCTTAATCAGCCAAATCACTTATTGATATGTTTAATAAAATACTCATAGCAAACCGGGGTGAAATTGCACTCAGGGTGATTAGGACTTGCAAAGAAATGGGCATTAAAACAGTAGCTGTATATTCTACTGCAGATCGGGATAGCCTGCACGTGCGCTTTGCAGACGAAGCAGTTTGTATCGGACCTCCAGCCAGCAGTGAATCCTATCTCAATGTTCCCAAGATCATCTCGGCAGTAGAGATTACCAACGCCGATGCCATTCATCCGGGTTATGGGTTTTTAGCCGAAAATGCACGATTTGCTGAAGTATGTACAGATTACGGCATCAAATTCATCGGTCCTACTCCGGATCAGATACGGGCCATGGGTGACAAGATTACGGCAAAGGAAACCATGATCAAATCAAAAGTTCCTGTTGTACCTGGAAGTGATGGTCTTCTCAAAGATTTTAAACAAGCCGCTAAACTGGCCAAAGACATCGGGTATCCCGTGATATTGAAAGCGACTGCCGGTGGGGGTGGTAAAGGCATGCGCATCGTATGGGAAGAAGGAGAAATCGAAAACATGTGGAATATCGCGAAGAATGAAGCGAAAGCTGCGTTTGGAAACGACGGCATCTACATGGAAAAATATATAGAAGAACCCCGACACATCGAATTTCAGATTGTAGGTGATCAGCATGGAAATGTTATTCATCTGTCAGAGCGTGATTGCTCCATCCAGCGACGACATCAAAAATTAGTAGAGGAATCTCCTTCACCGTTTATGACAGATAAACTTCGTAAAAAAATGGGTGAAGCAGCGGTAGCAGCCGGCAAAGCCATTAATTATGAAGGAGTAGGCACCATTGAGTTTTTGGTAGACAAATACCAAAACTTTTATTTCATGGAAATGAATACCCGCATCCAGGTAGAGCACCCGGTCACGGAAGAAGTCATTGATCACGATTTGATTAAAGAGCAAATCAAAGTGGCTTCGGGTGTGAAACTGTCCGGAAAAAACTATGTACCGCAAATGTGTGCCATGGAAGTAAGGATCAATGCCGAAGATCCATTTAATGATTTTAGACCAAGTCCGGGTAAAATCACCTCTTTTCATACACCCAAAGGTCATGGTGTCCGCGTCGATACGCATGCTTATGCGGGATACACCGTTCCGCCGTATTATGATTCGATGATTGCTAAGCTGATCTGCCGCGCCCAAACACGAGAAGAAGTGTTAGCTAAAATGAATCGTGCTTTGGATGAATTTATCATTGAAGGTGTAAAGACCACGGTTCCATTCCATCAATTGTTGATGGATAATGAAGACTTTAGAAAAGGCAAATACAATACAGGTTTTATTAATACCTGGGATTTTAAAAATCTGAAATAATTTAATTTGAACGTTCTTAAGGCATACAAACTAAGGAATGGATGAGAACGTTGTATGCATTGCTTCAATACGTAAAGCCGTATTATCGCCGATTGGTATGGACAGCCTTGTTCAATGTTTTATTGGCATTGTTTACCATCGTCACCATTCCGGCTTTTATACCGTTTTTCCAGGTATTATTTGATAATAAGAGTAGTCTTCAAAATGCACCGGGACTTTTGGGTCAAATCAACGGATATTTTGAAACGTTGATCGAAACACAGGGAAAGCCGATGGCTCTGGTGGAAGTATGTTTATTCTTATTGATTGTTTTGTTTTTGAAGAATGTATGCCGCTACCTGGCATTGTATACCATGAGTCCACTGAGAACGGGCATCATCCGCGACATCCGCGAAAAGCTTTACAATAAAATGCTTCATTTGCCATTGGCATATTACAGTAATGAACGCAAAGGTGATCTGATGTCCAGGATGACCAATGATATATCAGAAATTGAATGGTCCGTCATCTCCACCATTGAATCCATATTTCGGGATCCTATCATTCTACTCGGTAGCCTGGGTTTTATGGTATATGTCAGTCCGGCATTGACCGGTATATCCTTGATCCTGATGATCTTAATCGGAGTCGTCATTGGGGGTATATCTCAAAGACTTAGAAGGCAATCGGCATCCGCCGCTCATCAACTAGGATTGGTCAATAGTACGCTGGAAGAAACCATTAGTGGCATGAGAATCATTAAAGCATTCAATGCTGAAAATTTTATGTCCTCGAGATTTAAACAAGAGAACGATGCTTATCGACATATAAATCTTGGCATGGTCAAGCGCAGGGATTTATCTGCCCCGATGTCTGAATTTCTTGGAGTGACCGCGGTAGTTGCCTTGTTGTACATCGGCAGCCGACAGGTATTTGCAGGTCATATAGCTCCCCAGGTTTTCCTTACTTTTATTTTTGCATTTTATAGTGTCATCGATCCAAGTAAATCTCTGTCTCAATCCTGGTTTAATATTCAAAAATCGAGTGCAGCACTGGATCGCATCGACCAGGTCTTAGCCACTCCCAATGAAATTGCCAACGCATCTCATCCTACTGCGATCAAAGGATTTAATTCAAAAATTGAATTCGATCATGTAAGTTTCCGGTATTCAGTTTCATTGCCGGAAGTATTGAAGGATTTGAGTTTTAGTTTAAATAAAGGAGAAACCATTGCCATCGTTGGTAAGTCAGGTTCAGGAAAAAGTACCATCGTAGACCTGCTTCCACGGTTTTACGATGTGACCCATGGAGCTGTTCGTATTGACGGTATCGACATTAAACAAATTGAATTAAACGATTTAAAAAATTTGTTTGCGGTTGTTTCGCAGGAACCCATCTTGTTTCATGGTACCATCGAAGAAAATATTCGATTTGGTAGTGATGCCACGTTGGAAGATATCAAATCAGCGGCCAGGGTGGCCAATGCAGAAAATTTCATTTTGGAAACGTCGGAAGGATATCAAACTCAAATCGGTGATCGCGGTCAGAAATTGAGTGGTGGACAAAGGCAGCGATTGACATTAGCTCGGGCATTAGTCAAAAAAGCACCCATCTTGATTCTCGATGAAGCTACCTCTTCCTTGGATTCTGAATCAGAAAAATTAATTCAGGAAGCACTGGATAAAGTATTACCCAATATGACCGCCATCATCATTGCACATAGACTCAATACCATCAAGCAAGCGGATAAAATCCTGGTGATCGATGAAGGAAGGTTAGTCCAATACGGCACACACGATCAATTGATCGATAGTAACGGAGCTTATAAGAAACTGCTTGAGATGCAATTAAATTAGTGATTCTCTGAATGAACATCCGGATCACTCTTTCGTTTTATTCAGATTGCTGTTTTTGTAGCTGTATACGAAATAGATAATAATTCCAATGATGCTCCAGATGACCAATCGCCACCAGGTTTCTTTTTGAAGACTTGTCATCAGCCAAAGATTGAATCCAATGCCCAATGTGGCAACCAATGGCAATAATGGAGCTTTATATGGTCTTTGAATATTTGGTTCTTTTACTCTAAGGATCCAGACAGCAGCACAAATCATGGCAAATGCCAATAACGTACCGATGCTGGTCATCTCAGAAACTTTATCGATCGGTGTGAGCGCGGACACAACGGATACAATAGCACCAACCAGGATCGTACTCTTCCATGGCGTTTTAAACCTGGGGTGAATGCTGGCAAACATTCCTCTTGGCAATAAACCATCTTTAGCCATGCCCAGAAAGATCCTGGTCTGAGATAACATCATCACCAGCATCACGGATACAAGGCCTGCAACGGCTGCCAATGTAATAATCCATGCAGCCCAATTTAATCCCCGCTGTGCAAAAGCAGAGGCTACAGGTGCCCCCAGATCCAATTGATCATATTTGACCATACCCGTCAATACCATCGAAACTAAAATATACAGTATCGTACAAATGATCAGCGATGAAATGATGGCAAATGGAATATCTTTCGTTGGATTCACTGCTTCCTGGGATTGTGTCGAAACAGCATCGAATCCGATGTAAGCAAAAAATACGATCCCAGCGGCTGTAACCACTCCGGGAAATCCATAATGCAATTTTCCATCTGTACCGGTGATTTGATCAGGAATAAACGGAGTCCAATTATGAGCGTCGACATAAAACACTCCGACAATGATGACGAAAATAACGGCGATTACTTTTAATACAACGATGGTACTGTTGGTCTTGGCGGATTCTTTAATTCCTTTTACCAGAATATAGGTGACCAGCCAGGTGATTAAAAATGCCGGGAGATTTATCGCAAAAGAAGGTGCGGCTTGCCCAAGTGCTTTGGCTTTTTCGGCTGCCGTGATTGGATCGTTTAACAAGGCTAATGGAAAATTATTGATACCGATCAGGTGGAGTAATTTTTCAAAATATTTTGACCAACTCACCGCAACCGTCGTGGCGCCCATCATATATTCGAGGATGAGATTCCATCCGATAAACCAGGCAAAAAATTCTCCAACTGTACCATAGGAATAAGCATAAGCTGAACCCTCTACCGGGAGTATGGAGGCAAACTCTGAATAACATAAAGCAGCAAACATACAACCAACTCCTGCCAATACAAACGAAAGTGCCAATGCCGGGCCTGCATGCAGATGTGCTGCTACACCGGTCAACACAAAAATACCTCCGCCAATGACCGCGCCAATCCCAAGTGCGGTAAGCTCCCATTTCCCTAATACTCTGTTTAATTGGCTGCTTTTAACATCTTCAGCATACGCCGAGAGAGGCTTCTTACGATTTATATTTTTAATATTCATTTCAGTAAAGTATTTTAATAAGGGTGAAAATAGGACAATTTCGGCAAAATGCAGAAGTCAAATTAGTCATTGCCCTAGTCCGGTAAATTTGATAATAAATAAATTGAAACCCTGTTTTGAAATCTCATATCATATCTTGATGATTCTGATGGTCTGCCTGCTTACCTGAGAAATAAAAGAAATCAAATACATACCGGGGATTAAAGCCGATAAACTGATTTGGTGGGATAAATATTCGATTTTATTTTTCAGTACCACCGTGCCCAGGACATCTGAAATTTGCCACTCGTTGTAATCAGCTGTGGATGGAAGCTCATAGGAAATCCGATCTTTAAAGAAAGTTGGATAAACCAAGACATCAGAAAGAAAATAATAGATTGATTTGGCAGGATAAATAGTTATTTTTTTATCGAGGTCCACTTGTTTTAATCTATAGTAATTTATTCCGATAAAGGGATTGGGATCGATTACGGAATAACGGTGTAACTGATCCGAGCTGCCGCTTCCATTGACGGTCATTACTTCTGTAAAATCAAGACCATTCTTTGAATGCTGGATGACGAAATATTTATTATTTGACTCAGAATAGGTAGACCAAAAAATCTGTGGCTTGCCGGAAGAATTGGTCAACTCGAAGGATGCCAATTGAACAGGCAATAATGCACTACCTTTAAAATCAAAGTCGTTTACTGAAAATGTACCGCTGGAACTGCTTGCATTCCAGCCAAAAATCCTAAAAGTAATCGAGGTCGTTACGTGAAAAATACTGTTTAAATTAATCGTATTCGATGTACCCGGACTTGTACTGGCTGTGATCGTTCCCAAAGGAGAAGAATAGTTATCCAAACTGGATCCAATAAAAAAATTGACAGGGCCTTGTGCAGAGACTTGTAGCGTGATATGTAAGCTGCTGAAATTAATTCTTCCACCGGTAGCAGGTGTTAAAGTAAAGCTGAAATAATCAGACGGGTCCAGGGTACTGCTATTCCAGCCAGCCATATTGTATCGATCATTGGTCGATCCAGTATTGATCAATCCACTTCCTCTGCCAATACCGCTTACCGTAATATTTCCCGATACCACATCACCGGATGTGTAAGGATTAAAACTCGAGGGATCCGTGCCCGTAATGGAATTATTCCATATACTGGTCTGGCTTATCAACGTATTGCAAAAAATAGTAATAAAATAAAGTGTAAAGAATGTTTTCATAGTATACTAGGGTTACGTGATGTACGGAGTGCTGTTCAAAAATAAAAAAATAATTTACACTCAGGAAAATAATTTTTTTCATATATACCTTTTTTCTATATTTGTCACGAAACGAAAATCAAAAGGCACCATCAAGCAGACATTCAGGGGCAACGGGAAACTACTCATTACAGCAGAGTATGCTGTGATGGATGGAGCGTTAGCGTTGGCTTTACCTACCAAGCCCGGCCAGACGATGAATGTCAAAGACGGTCGAGGCGCCGAGATTAATTGGAAAAGCTATGATTCGACCGGTAAGCTTTGGTTTGAGGGTCATTTTTCACTGTATGACTTTTCGACCGTGAAGACCAATGACGAATTAAAAGCAAAACAAATAGGCAAATTACTTAAGGAATGCACTCGCCAAAACAGTGAGTTCCTATCTGCATGGAAAGGTCAGACGGTAGAAACATATCTTGATTTTCCATTGGATTGGGGATTGGGCAGCAGCAGTACATTGATTTATTGTATGTCTCAATGGGCGGACGCCAATCCTTATTATCTGTTATTTAATACGATCGGTGGCTCTGGCTATGATATTGCGTGCGCGTATGCGGAAGGTCCTGTTTTGTATCAATTGGGTGATGAGAGCATACGGATCGATGAAGTATATTTTAATCCCCCTTTCAAAGACAATCTTTATTTTTTACATTTAAATAAAAAGCAAGACTCAGCCAAAGCAATTGAAGATTATAAATCCAAAATAAAACCCGATCAGACTTTTTTAAATAAAATTTCTTCTATTACAGAATCTATTGTAGCCAGCAAGAAATTATCTGAATTTCAATCGCTCTTGCTTGAGCATGAAAAGATGGTCAGTGAATTATTACAAATCCCTGCACTTAAAGAACATGTATTTAATGATTTTAAAGGCTCCATGAAATCACTGGGTGCATGGGGTGGTGATTTTGCTCTCGTCGCATCGGATGAAAACCCGGATACGATCAAATCTTATTTTGAAAATAAAGGGTATAAGACAATCGTTCCTTATACCGATTTGGTATTAAATGTATAAAATTTTGGAGCTTCCTGAATTTTTCTGGAGGGTTAAATCCAATGGGTATTGTAATTATAAAAAGGCCAGGGAATGCATATCAGGATCAACATCAGGGCTATTAAATAAAACCAGAAAATAGTACCAAAACTTCCGGCTTTCTTTCCTTTGATATATCCGATGGTAATCAGCACAATCGATATCAACATCATCATAGGATGTTCCACGGCAAAAAATCGCATGACATGGTCTTTCATCATGCCGGATATAAATTGAAATCTGGGGGTAATTGAATATAATAGTAAACCAACCAGGAGTTGCGTATGGGTTAATATGAAAGCATAAAACGAAGGTTTGCGGCTTTGCTGATCATACGTAGTTTTTAATTTGCGTTTTTGCCATGCATCATATACAGCATAGATTAACGAAATCAATACAAGCCACCTGAGTGCAGAGTGAAGATGCTGAAGTAAATTATAAAACATAGAGTAAATGTACGATGTACTCATTACAAAGTACAATCTTCATACGTGTTTTTACGCGATTTTCAGGTCTCTGCTTTCTTGGGTTCTATACAGTCCATTGCATATTCAGCTAAAGAAGTGATGGTCAGACTTGGGTTGACGCCGATATTGGCCGGAATAATGCTTCCGTCGAGAATCATCATGTTTTGATAACCGTGTACTTCGAACCGGTCATTGACCACGCCTTGCTCTATTGTTTCTCCCATAGGACATCCCCCCAGGATATGGGCGGTAGTAGCCATATTAAAAAATGTTTCTGTGAGTGCTGAAACCGACACCCCATTTGTTTTCTTTGCAAGGCGCTTCAGAATATCATAACCCTCCGGAATAAATACCGGAATGGGTTCATCTTTGTCTCCATTGTACAGCTTCATTTTTTTCCCATTCCACTTGAAAGTGAGTGAGTTTTTCAATGTCTGCATGACTAGCACTACTAAACTGGTTTTCGCCTGATGGCCATACCAAAACCATTTGAGAAAATCAACAGGATGAAGGATAATGCGGAGAATCGATTTTAAAGCTCTTAAAGCCGGAGATCCTTTACCAGCAGCCAGGAATGCCAATCTAAAGAGTGAACCGGAACCATCAGGAAATTTGCATAATTCCACCTGGGTGTTTTCGTCTGCCTGGATGATGGAGCTAATGGCGACTCCATGATTCATCTTGCGATCTGTGCCAATGACACCGCTGGCCACACCAAATCAGTTCATGAAGGCAACCCCGGAATTCTGGCAGGAGGCAAAGGTAAAAATATGTTTTTGTTTTTTTGTTGTCTTCTTCATACTTCTTTTGCAATACCAATACCCCAATGCACTTATGCAATTGCTTTCAACGCCATTTA
>CALMKY010000540.1 GCA_937867195.1 uncultured Saprospiraceae bacterium
AACGAGCTGCTGCAAGCGGTTGATGAGTGTCCGTGGCGCAGAATCAATGCCGACTGGTTCCGGGGTCGTTGTGGTCATGAGTGTGAATGCAAATCCCTTCTGAGTTGGATGCCCAACAGCTGCTATTTTTAGCCAGCAAACGAAAGAAATCCGGTTCATTAAATCATCAGCCAAATCAACAAATTCATGCAACAGATTATTCATTAGAAGTTTTTAATATTGAGGCGCGCGAAGCCCTGCCTATTATTTCAAACCTGGAGGTTAAAAAAATACCTGCGATACCTGCGGTTTACGATTACACCCCTTCCACATTTATTCAATATTTATCAGGTCTACCCGGATGCAAAGTCAATCCTATCGCTGAAAATCATTCGGAACCGGCCCAGGTAACCAAAGATCAAAAATTGCAGGATACTGACCAGCTGATAGCCAGAAGCGTGGAATTTAACCAAAATATAGCTTCTGAAAGTCTGGCTACTCTGTGGGCATCTCAAGGAAAAATTACCGAAGCGATCTCGGTATTTGAGAAACTTGCTGCTGAAAATCCTGAAAAAAGTACTACTTTTGCGGCCAAAATCGAAAAATTAAAGTCAAGTAATTCGTTATGACCACGTTTCTAATTGTTTTGATCGGTATTGTAAGTGCTTTATTGATCCTCGCTATTTTAATCCAGAATCCTAAAGGCGGAGGTATCGACTCTACTTTTGGAGGTCAGGGAGCCAACCAGTTATTTGGAGTAGCCCGCTCTACTGATTTTATTGAAAAATTGACCTGGGGATTGATCGCCGCTCTTTTTATCCTTTGTATTATCACCGCTATGACGGTGGGAGGAGCTGTCGATACTACGACTACCCCGGTAGGGCAATAAGCCTGACATTTTTGCCAATAATTGCATTTGTACTCTGTCAGAAAGAATTTTAATATTCATCATTCTTTTTAAGGTCATCCTAATTCAAGAAAAAATGGCAGACTTGTTTTTATTGGCATCATTCCTGATCATTCTAAAGTTCAAATCAAATTAATTAACCTAAATAAAAAAACATCATAGTGTTATGAAGCCTATCAACGACAGAGTTATCGTAAAGCCGGCCCCAGCCGAAGAAAAAACTAAAGGTGGGATTATCATCCCGGATACTGCTAAAGAAAAACCACAACGTGGTGAAATCGTAGCGGTAGGTCCAGGTAAAGATGGCAATCTTATGACCGTGGCAGTAGGTGATATCGTGTTGTACGGTAAATACTCTGGCCAAGAATTACATCATGAAGGTCAGGATTATCTCATCATGCGTGAAGACGATATCCTAGTAGTCCTTTAATTTAAATCTTATTTATTAAATCTGATAAAAATCTAAAATAACATGGCAAAACAAATCAGTTTCAATGCCGATGCCCGTGAAAGATTAAAAGCCGGTATCGATGCAATGGCTAATGCTGTAAAAGTTACTCTTGGCCCTAAAGGTCGCAACGTAGTTATACAAAAATCATTTGGCGCTCCTACCATTACTAAAGATGGTGTCACTGTTGCAAAAGAGATCGAACTCGAAGATGCAGTGATGAATATGGGTGCTCAGATGGTAAAAGAAGTAGCATCAAAAACCGCCGATTTAGCTGGTGATGGTACTACGACAGCTACCGTCCTGGCTCAAGCAATGGTCAATGCAGGTATGAAATACGTGGCTGCAGGTGCCAACCCAATGGACCTCAAAAGAGGTATCGACAAAGCGGTAAAAGCAGTGGTGGATGAACTAAAAAATCAATCTGAAAACATCGGTGATGACTTTAGCAAGATTGAGCAGGTAGCTTCTATCTCAGCTAATAATGATGAAGAGATCGGTAAATTGATCTCCGATGCAATGAAGCGTGTATCCAAAGACGGTGTCATTACGGTAGAAGAAGCGAAAGGTACCGATACTTATGTACAGGAAGTATTGGGTATGCAATTTGACCGTGGTTACTTGTCACCATACTTCGTAACAAATGCTGAAGATATGACTACAGAGTACGAAAACCCATACATCCTGATCCACGATAAAAAAATCTCTAATATGCAGGAGATCGTGCCATTGCTTGAGAAAGTTATCAGCACAGGTCGTCCGATTTTGTTGATTGCTGAAGATATGGAAAGCCAGGCCCTGGGTGTATTAGTGGTAAACAGACTTCGTGCTAATCTTAAAGTGGTTGCAGTAAAAGCTCCAGGTTTCGGTGACCGTCGTAAAGCAATGCTTGAAGATATAGCGATCTTAACCGGAGGTACTGTGATCTCTGAAGAAAAAGGCTACAAAATTGAAAATGTAGAATTAGATCTGTTAGGTCAATGTGAAAAAGTCACTGTTGACAAAGACAATACCACGATCGTAAATGGCCGTGGCGATGCTAAAATGATCCAGGCTCGCATCAATCAAATCAAACAACAGATCGAGACAACTACATCTGATTACGATAAAGAAAAATTGCAAGAGCGTCTTGCCAAATTATCTGGCGGTGTCGCAGTATTATATGTAGGTGCTCCTACAGAAACAGAGATGAAAGAGAAAAAAGATCGCGTAGACGATGCCCTTCACGCTACCCGTGCAGCTATCCAGGAAGGAATTGTAGCTGGTGGTGGTGTGGCTTTAGTTCGCGCTATCTCTGCTATCGACAAAATGAAAGGCGCTAATGAAGATGAAACGATCGGAGTACAAATCGTAAAGAAAGCGCTAGAGTCTCCTGTTCGCGTTATAGCTGAAAATGCAGGTGTTGAGGGATCGGTCGTTTTCCAAAAAGTATCTTCCAGCAAAGGCTCTACCGGTTACAATGCCCGAACAGACAGCTATGAAGATCTTAAAAAGGCCGGTGTCATCGACCCGACGAAAGTGACTCGTATCGCTCTTGAAAACGCAGCATCGATCGCCAGTATGGTATTGACCACCGAATGCGTGATCAATGAAAAGCCAAAAGAGAAAGAGGCTCCACATGCTCACCCGCACGGCGGCGGCATGGACGGAATGATGTAATCTCCAAGGTGCATACATAATACATTTTAAAGGCGACTCGTTAGGGTCGCCTTTTTAGTTTGCACGATAGCCTTCATCGCATAAATCGAGTTAGTATGACGACGGTGGTAAAGTGTTTTTAAATGATTAAGTCGCTCTCCCTATTTGGTGATGAACTCCGTCATTTTATAAATAAAATTTCGAAAAAATAAAAGAGAGACAAAGCGTCAACATATAAGCATTTGAATAATAAAATGATTCCCGTTTCAACCATTGTAAATTCCGCTGAAGCTGACCCCCTCGTTCCGGCGAAGCTGACCCCCCTTTTG
>CALMKY010000541.1 GCA_937867195.1 uncultured Saprospiraceae bacterium
CAGCGCGTGGCTGGCGAGCATCAGCGAGCCCTCGATGGCCTCGGGCACGATCTCGGTCGCTCCCGCGGCCTGCAGGCGCTCGAGGTCGGCGTCGTCGATCGTGCGCACGATCACCGGCACCCGCGGCGCGTGCTCGTGGACGACTTCGAGGATCTTCAGCGCCGAGGCCGTGTCGGCGTAGCTGACGACGACCGCGTGGGCGCGGGCGAGGCCGGCGGCCATCAGGCTCTGCAGACGCGCCGCGTCGCCGAAGACGACGCTCTGCCCCGCGGCGGCGGCCTGGCGCACGCGGTCGGGGTCCAGGTCCAGCGCCATGTAGGGGATGCCCTCGCGCTCCAGCATGCGCGCCAGGTTCTGGCCGCAGCGGCCATAGCCGCAGATCAGCACATGGCCGCTGGTGTTGATGGCCTGGCGCGCAATGCTGGTCACCTGCAGCGACTGCTGCAGCCAGTCGCTGGCCACCAGCTTCATGACGATGCGGTTGCTGTACTGGATCAGGAAGGGCGTGGCCAGCATGGACAGCACCATGGCCGCCAGCACCGGGTTCATGAGCGCCGGCGCCAGCAGCTCGTGCGTCTGCATCAGCGACAGCAGCACGAAGCCGAATTCGCCCGCCTGCGCCACGTACAGCGCGGTGCGCAGCGACACGCCGGTGGTGGCGCCCAGGCCGCGCGCCAGGGCCACGATGATGGCGGTCTTGATGAGCAGCGGCGCCGCCAGCAAGAGCAGCACCAGCGCCCAGACGCGCAGGAAGATACGCATCACTTGATTCTCATGATCCAGACGACGCTCATGTTCGATGGGCGAGTTTCACTGGCGGTGCGCGGTATGCCGTGATCACTACCAAGCATCACGATGGAGTATCGATGTATGATACTAAAATGAATCGCCTGAGCATTGTGCAATCTACACCTGCAAAAAAAGATATGATCCGCCCTTTCTATGATGAACTGCGAAAAAGAAATATCAAGTGCGGTGCCTATTATTCATTGATCGATTGGTCTTATCCTGATTATCCGGGCTTTACCAAAGACAGCAGTCGGTACAAAGTGCCGGACGATTATCCCAGGTGGAATCGATTTAGAGATTTTTTTCAAGGCCAGATACAAGAAATAAACAAGACTTTCAGACCAGACCTATGGTGGTTTGATGGCGATTGGGAGCATAGTGCTGAAGAATGGGAAGCCAATAAAATCAGGAATCTCATACTTACCACAAATCCATCCTCCATCATCAATGGCAGACTGCAGGGGTATGGAGATTATGATACTCCGGAGCAAAACTTTCCGGTAACACGGCCGGCATCACCTTGGTGGGAACTCTGTATGACCTCCAATGACAATTGGGGCTTTCATCATGATGACAACTGGAAGACATCTTATGAAATCATTACTATTTTTGCCGATATCGTATCCAATGGTGGCAATTTACTTTTGGATATGGGGCCGATGGAAGATGGTACCATACCACCTCAACAGGTAACTATACTCAAAGAACTTGGTAGTTGGAATAAAAGGAATGGGGAAGGTATATTCAATACCGTAGCCGGAATACCCCAGGGGCATTTTTATGGCCCTACGACGATTTCAAAAGATTCGACTTCGCTCTATTTGTTTTTACACGGTGCATCCGGTGGACGCATCATGGTAAAAGGACTGGTCAATGAAGTAAAAGATATACAAGTGTTGGGATCGGGAGTAAAACTTATATCTAAAAGAGTAGGCAAAATATCGTGGAGCCCAGTGCCGGGTTTATTGTATATAAGTATACCTGAAGAGGTATTTGACAAATATGTAACCGTGATCAAACTAAGCCTGAATGGTCCGGTAAGATTGTATAGGGGTCATGGTGGATTTAATTAATTATATACTATTCATACCCATTTTAAAGGATCGGAAATCTTATATAAATTAATTTTTAGATTATTTCTTCATCCTATTATCCATGATCACGCCACTCCAATTCATCCCATATCCAAAATCATATGCATGACCTTCGCTGTCCACATGGCATTTCATATCACGGGGAGCATCTTCGGCTTGTCTTTCCACTTCATTCATGTTCGCAGGCATTTGCGAAGGCAATAATGCAGAAGGTTGAGCTTTACCGGATAATATATCCAAGACGGCTTGATCCTGGACTCTGAAATTAATCAGCAGACCATCCACCAATCGCTCAAATTCATTAAACACCATTGGATTATCCATCGATACCGATACGATGACCGGCTTACCATTCATTTTAGCATAGGTATCATAGATAGAATACAGATCCTGCAGGTTGGTTGCTTTTACTTTCTTGTCTTTATACGATCTATTGGCGCTGGGTTCTAATGGATCGCCACCTGCAATACTCTTTTCTCTTGCTTCCGTAGCCTTGTATTCTCCATATTGAAGACTGATCGGCATATATCCATTGCCTTTGTTTTGTTTGATATCGGTGGAATCATACCCAAGGCCTCCGGCAGTCGGATTGGTAATGAATACGATGGCAGCATCCGCTTTGCCCGGGTCGTCGGTCACATTAAAGTATTTTTTTACAATACTGATATTCACCGGGTAATCCACTTTTTCAGGAGAAAATTCACCCAAAAAATTGCGACTGGCAGGGAATGTTTTCTTGGGAATATAAATGGTAGAGGCAGGTTTTAATGGTAATACGTTTGATTTGTTTTTGAGCAGCACGATCGATTTGAGTTGTGCTTCAAATCCGGCTTTCATTAAGTCCGGAGCACCTACGATTGCTTTTGTCCTTTCGATATCGAGATAAGGATTTTCAAATAACCCTACTCTGAAAATATTTCTGAGCAGTCTTACGGCAGATTCTTCCATACGGGTCCGCATAGCTATTTCTCCCAAATCCTTTACTCCCATTTTGTAAGCTTCGAGTATAGGTCCGGCATCATTATTACCGCCGAACTGGTCTACCCCGGCCATCAATATTTTATAATGCCGCTGAGCAATCGTGAGATTTTCAACTCCGTGAGGTTTACCCCCAACAAAATTATCGATCATCGTTTTGTCACCTGTAATACCCCAGTCTGTGCAGACGACTCCGTCGTAATGATATTTTGTACGCAAAAGATCATGGATGATATACTTACTATAACTATTGCCAACATTCTCATGATAGACTGGATCCTGGTTCCATGAAATGGTATAATACGGCATCACGGCAGAAGCCATCTTGGTCATGCCTTTTAATTTAAATGCCCCCTGTAAAAATGGAATCATATGTTGCTCAAATTGATTGGCTGGGTAAACTGCAAACTTGCCCAGACCGTAATGTGCATCACGGCCGCCTTCACCGGATCCTCCACCCGGCCAATGCTTCACCATTGCGTTGACACTTTTATATCCCCAACCATCTTTGATTTCATCTTTACCCGTCGAGGTTTGGAATCCATCGCAATAAGCTTCAGCCATTGCTGCGGATAATTGTGGATCTTCTCCAAAAGTACCCGAGAACCGCATCCATCGTGGCTCTGTAGCAATATCTACCTGTGGAGATAAGGCGGTGGTAATACCCAGTGCACGATATTCTGTAGCTGCGATATTCCCAAATTGTCTTACTAGTTCAGGATCAAATGTTGCCGCCATGCCCAGTGAGCTAGGCCACATAGATATCCTTCCTCCCGCACCGGCATTATATTCCATATTGACGATGGTACCGTGCCTGGGATCAGAGCTATTGTTTGCTGGTATTCCTTTTCCCAATTTTTCGCAGAAGGCTTGTATATTATTATTCCACTTAGCAGCAATCTCAGGTGATTGTACGGTGGTGATCAATACATGACGAAGATTATCTTTTGTGAGGAATTCTTTTTGCTGATCGCTTAGATCTTCGGGTTTGGCTCCGCTGTCCTGAAATGATTTACCATTATAGGTGGCAGCAAAAAATCCTCTTGGTGCTGCAGGTATGGATTGATGGCGGCTGTACAACATGAGACCGGCAATCTCTTCAACAGATAATTTTGATGCCAAATCCTTAGCTCTCTCATCGATCGTCAATCTCCAATCCTCATATTTATCCAGCTTCCCGTTTTTGTTGAGGTCTTTAAATGAAAATCCTTTATTCTTTAGGATTTTGACTCCTGATTCCGATGAATAACTTAAGTTTTGGCCATTTTTATTTTCAATTTTGATTATTTGGCTTTGTGCAAACAGGGATGCCACGATCAATGTATTGAGTGTGGTCACGATTACCTTGAAATTCATATTGATTTTTATGTTTAAGAATGCAAAATATTTTCATTTATTCGGAGGGTATTTACAGTAATAATTGAATCATTACCATTTTCAATCGATCAGTTTATTTTTCAGCGCCCATTTGACTAGCGCCGCAATGCTGTCGAATTCCATTTTCTGCATGATATTATTCCGGTGTGTATCGACCGTACGCGGACTGATAAATAGAATGGATCCGATCTCGACACTTGATTTGCCTTGTGCCACCAGTTTTACGATTTCCAATTCGCGATCTGATAATTTATTTAATTCAGTATTGATTTGGTCAGATTTGGATGCCAATAACAAGGCCACCTCTGAAGGAAAATATTTCTCCCCTGATTTTATTTTGTTGATGGCACTTTGTAATTCTTCATAAGATGTGTTTTTAAATAAAAAGCCGTCTACCTGGCATTCAATGCTTTTTTGTACTAATTCTTTACTTTGAAGCATGGTGAGGAAAATGACTTTGATACCGAAATAATCAGTTTTCAGTTTCTTCAATGTTTCCAGCCCATTCATGAAAGGCATCTCATAGTCCAATAAAACCAGGTCCGGTTTGAAGCCTTTTTTTAAAAGTTCGATTAATTCTAATCCATTTGCTGCTTCGCCTATCATATCAACGGATCCCATTTCTTCCAGGAGAGCCATAAAGCCTTTGCGTACCAATCGATGGTCATCAACGATGATGATTTTGGTCTTTTCTGACATGTTTATGCAAAAATGCTGAGACCGAAGATACTGCATAATAATACGAATACGCAAATCTGCGCATTGAATTCATCACACATACCTATTTAGACAGGTTCATTATCTGTATACATTTGATCTATAAAAAAAGACTATGAAAAAAGTTTTAAAATGGATAGGATTAGGCATGGGTGTCTTCATGGTACTCCTGGTGATCACCTCGTTTATACTCAAATCAAAATTTATCAATCTTGAGAAAAGAAGATTTACCTACGGGATACCGGACATAAATATTCCGGCTGATAGTGCTTCGATCACCCGGGGTTTGATTCTTTCGGTAGGTTGCCGGGACTGTCATGGGCTCGATCTGAGTGGAAAAGATTTTTTTAATGATCCTTCCATTGGCTATATGTCAAGTCCGAATATTACCAGAGGCAAAGGGTCTGCTACTGAACAATACAATGACAAAGATTGGATCAGAACATTTCGTCATGGCATCGATCCCACCGGGAGGCCCTTGATGACCATGCCATCGGAATCCATAGGTCAGTTGTCGGATCGGGATCTATCTTGCCTGATAGCCTACCTCAAATCAATCAAACCCATAGATAAAGGTAGGGGTCCGACTCATTTTACTTTTATGGCTCAGGTATTAGCCGGTGCGGGTATGTTTGGCAATCTGTATCCCCAAGATATCATCAATCATCAAAAAGTAAACACCATCGCTTCTATACCGATCAGTGATAAACCTGAATATGGAGAATACGTATCCAGGTATTTTGGCTGCAAAACATGTCATGGAGCAAAACTCAATGGATTTATTTCCCCTGATCCATCGGCTCCTCCATGCCCTAATATAACATTTAAAGGAAATCCAGGAAAGTGGACATCGAATCAATTCATTCAAACAATGAGAACGGGCACTACACCGGAAGGCAAAATACTCGACGCTAAATACATGCCCTGGCCGGCCCTGGCCGCACACAGCGATGTGGAGATAGAAGCTGTATACAATTTTTTAAAATCAATACCGGCGATGGAAAATAATGCGGCTTATGATAAAAAAATAAAATCAATAGCAAAGAAATAGCAAGATTCAATAATTTATAACAATCTAAAAAATTAAAAAAATGACAAAGAAAATTTTAATTGGCACACTGGTCAATCTACTTATTGGATCCATTATGGCTAGTTTACTATTTATGGGTTTACTGGGTAGCATGAGTGAAGCTTGGATGAAAGAAAATACAGCTTGTGTAAAAGAGCCCAATATGGTAGGCTATTTGATAGGCAGCCTGAGCCTCTCCTTTTTACTGGCTATACTATTAGATAAATACAAAGTACAATCATTCAGACAGGGTTTTATCACAGCCGCCTGGATCACCGCCATCATTATTTTCTGGTTTGGGATCTGGTGCGTGTACACATTCAATGCCTATACCTGGTCATGGATGCCTTATGATATAGTTGGTAATACCATCGTGGCTGCTGTAGCTGGCGGAGTGGTAGGAATGGTCTATAGGAAATTAGATCAAAAATAATTAGATTTTAAATTGGTAAGCAGTTAAAAACTAATATACTTTATGAAAAGCAACAACACTCATATGGAAGACAGTATTCTCATACAGGCACCTATATAGACCGTATTTAATTACATCACTGATTTTCGCAATACAAGCAAGTGGCACAAAACATGATAAAAGTGGGATGGATTTCAAAGCCTGCACATAGCAAGGGATCTACATATGATTGGATAGAATCGTTTGCTGGAATGAAGATGGATATAGGAGGCACTATTACAGAATGGAATCCCCCATATTCGTTTGCCTGGAAGCCTACTACCAGCCCGTATCCACTATCGGGTGGCTGGAGGTTAGTGAAAGAAGGAGAGGGCACATGGGTCACCAGGTATTCTGACAATCAGCTTTCGGGAATATATAAATGGTTTCAGTATCTCATGTTGCCTATGGCCAGGAAACAGGTAAAAGAGGAAATGAAAATATTAAAATTGAGGAAATACATAAATGAACTAATAAAACATTTATATTCTTCAAGGTTTAAAATCCTATGGGTAAAATTCAATTCGAATTTGATTCCTGATGAAGTGTTTAAGATATACTAGTTTACGAATCTTAACTGGAAATAATAGCACTTATCAGATACTTTTCACTTCGTAGGTTAGATTATTCAGGAATTCAAAACTGAGGGTAATCACCAGTAACTTGAAATTGTAATAAAATAATTACAAATTTGTATTATTTTTCGACATTCTTGAAGCGCTCGACGGCGAATCG
>CALMKY010000542.1 GCA_937867195.1 uncultured Saprospiraceae bacterium
AAAGGAGTTGAAGGGCCCGAGGATGCCCCTTATCGGTCTTTTCAAGGATCGATGCGACTCAATCCGGACTTTGCTTTTTGATGCAATCCATTTCCATAGTCTTTTGGATTGGTATCGATGCATTTTTGATAAAAATAAATAGCAGATTTTGAATCATTTTTCTTTTCATACACTTCCCCCAGATATAGATAACTTGCACATAGTTGGTATTCAGATGAATTCTTTCCACCTGCGATGGCTCGCTGGTAATTACTAATCGCTTGATCCAGTCTGTTTTGATTTTGTTGAATCCTGCCCAGCCTGTAATAGTACTCCAAGGCAAGATTAGGCTTACTTAGGATATTCTCTTTCTTTGATAGTAATAATTGTTCGGCTTTCTCCAAATAATGTCCGTCAAAAAGCAACCTCGACTGAAGAAGCTCGAGATCTGGTGGTTTATTATTCAGAGCTTCGTGCATGGCTTGCTTATCTTCATCTGTAACCAGGTTTCCTTTTGTTTTAACCAACTCCATATATTGATAATAACCAGCCAGGTTCCCATTGATTAAAGAATACCAGGCTAGCTTTTGATAACATTCCTTAATGAAATGAATTCCTTTGAAATGATGAACATAGCTTGTTAAGTACTGATTGGCATCCTGATCCAGCCTTCTTAATTTGGCCTTTCCCAATAAAAAATCTACTACAAAAAAAGGATAGGTCGAAGCAGATTTCGGGATGGCACTCAATAACTCTATGCATTTATCATTGTCTCCTGCCTTGAAAGCCAGATTGGCTTCGACGTATTGAATCAATGGACTTTGCTTGTGATCCAGGTTGATATGAGAAAGCCATTGCCAGCCGCTGTGTGGATCATTATCAAAATAGGTAAGTAGCAAACTGTACAATACTTTAGCTTCATCATCAAATAAATATTCATTCTTTTTACCGTACAATAAGACTTGTTCCATCTCAAATTTTGCCTGGCCGATCGTTCCAGACATGCCGGCGACCAATTTGACGATCCACCGTATTTCCGATGGTATCGTCGAGGTAATCGCATGCAACATAGCTAACCCTTTAAGACTTGGTACAAATTGTGGGTATAAATTATAGTTTTCTTTCAGTAGCTTGTGAGCTGTTTTAATTTTAGAAAAAGCCGTAAAGTAATTTCCAAACTTAATATGAATCAATCCCCAATGCAGTAGGATTTCTGCCTGCATATATCGAAGGTAGGGAGATGATAATTCAGACTTTTCTAACCTGGATGTCCGTTGTAAAGCCCGGGAATTTAATAATTTAAATAATTCTTTTTCTTCTGAGATGTAAACTGTAAAAAAATCTACGTAGTCCTCAAGAAAGTCAAGAGTTAAATTATCCGGATCAGAATCTTTTAAAATATTGATTTTACCTTGAGCGTCCTGAAGTCTTAATTCAAGAATGCTTTTGTAGACAGCATTTATTTCAGTACCAAATGAAATTTGATCAGAAGCTCGGGAAAAAACAGGAAGAATGAAAGATAGAAGCGGCAGTAAGAATTGTCGGATAAATGATTTAGCCTTCAACGGTATTGATGCTTTCGTCCACCAAGATACGACCGCAATGTTCACACACTAAAACTTTCTTATG
>CALMKY010000543.1 GCA_937867195.1 uncultured Saprospiraceae bacterium
GATGATCTTTACGATCACGAAAGCGGATCGTTATTTGAAGTGGGAAGGTTTTCCGGAATCGGCTAAAGACTTCTTGACGCACGACCTCTTCAAGCCCAATGTTGATATTTGGGAAATGCTCTCGAAACTGTCTGCCGATTTAGAAGTGTGGTTGCGTAGTTGTGGTTTTCACACGGTGATCAATTTATTGAAGAGATATCGGATAAAGAGGAAGATTTTATCGATCGGGCCCGAAACCCAAAATTGACTTCCCGCCTGGCGTGTCAATGCATCCTCCTGGACGAAAATGCTGATGTCACTGTGACCATTCCTGATCAAAAACAAATCATTGGTCACGAACATTAATTTACATACCCATAACAATACAATTTACATGTCTCATAAAAATCTAGAAGACTTACCCATTCACTGGAAAGATCATGAAGATATTGCGATGAAGCTATACGAACGATTTGGTGAAGAATTTGACGAAGGTAAAATCTATCGCATACGCTTTACTGATTTATTGCAATGGGTAATGGAGATTCCACATTTTGCTGGTACCAAAGAACAAAGTACCGAAGCGCACTTGGAACAGATTCAGGCTAAATGGGTATACGAATGGAGAGATAATAACAAATAGATTCATGTCAGGTTTAGAGATATTAACTGAAATCAAAGCATTTGTATTGGATGTCGATGGCGTAATGACCGATGGTCAATTGCTGCTCACCGAAGATGGCAATTACCTGAGATCTTTTAACATCCGGGATGGTTATGCTATTCGCAAAGCTATAGAAGAAGGATTTAAAATCACGGTGATTTCCGGTGGCAAATCGTTAGGTGTGCAAAAAAGGCTATCGGACCTGGGTTTGAAAGACATTTATCTGGGGGTAAATGACAAACTTCCTGTTTTACTCCAATGGATGCAAAAGGAAGGAATCGATTCTAATCAACTTGCTTATATGGGCGATGATATCCTGGATTTACCGTGTTATGCTCATGCAGCTTTAAAGGCATGTCCCCAGGACGCTGCTCCTGAAATAAGATCCATTTGCAATTATATATCAGGCTACCATGGCGGTAAAGGTTGTGTCAGAGATCTCATCGAAAAAATAATGAAATCACAAAATACCTGGATGTAATTTCTTCATCAGCTTATTGTAGATTTGAAAGATCAAAGAGTAGGCATTGATTAAAATTATTTGGATATTTTTTTTTCTTATTTCTTATCAGGATCTTTTGGGTCAGGAAAATTTAGTGCCCAATGGCGATTTTGAAACAGAACTCAATTGCCCCGCCTCTACCAATTCGATTGCCAATTGGTTTGTCCCCAACTCAAAAGAAGTAGACCTCACCAATCTTTGTCCTTACGTCGACTGGTGGAGATTTATTCGGGATAAAAAAACAGGTTATAATAATTCCCAGTGTGGGTTTATAGAGACTTTTTACAAAGGTTATGCGGATGACAATATACACCCGGGTCGAATCTATTTATCGGTAAAACTGCTAAAGCCATTGGTGGAGGGACAGGAATATTATTTTGAAATGAAAGTAAAAGCGGTCGATACGTTTCCCAATTACAAATTAGTCAATACAGTGTTTACGAATTCCCAGGATGTCGCTTTTACAAGGGAACAGCCTATTTTTGACTATGACTTCCCCCGGAATTTTTATCAGATCCGTCCGGTAATTACTTCCAAAATTCATTTGGATTATGAATGGCATACCATTTCAAAATGCTTTGTAGCAGATGGCAGCGAGCAATACTTAATCATCGGCAATTTTCACAACGATGCCAACACTGAAACAGCTGCAACCGGAAAAAAGAATACAAATTTTCCAAATGGAATGATAGCAGACTATGCAATCGATGACATCGTTCTGACCGAAACGAATGCACACATCAAAGACACGGCATTTTGTATAAACGATAAAGTAGATCTCAACATTAATAAAAAATTACCTTCCAATCTGAATTATCAATGGAGCGATGGTAGCACAGGCAAAACGTTTTCTACAAACAAGTCCGGGCAATATTCCATCACGCTGTATTTTGGCGATGCGTGTTTCCATTCAGAACCATTTACTGTCACCTCATTACCTGTCGATTTCAAAACAAAGGTGATTGAAAGTAAAATATGCCAGGGCAAAAGCCAAATCCTCAATGCATCCATAGGAGCTCCGGATGAAAAAATAAAATGGAATAACGGTAGAATAGAAAAGGAAATTACTGTAACACAAGCTGGAAATTATACTGCCAGCATTACGAACAAATGTACCCATTATACCCAGGAATTTAAAGTCAACGAGCAAATCTGCGAAGACGGGGTCTATATTCCGAACGCATTCGTGCCCAAATCAGGTTCTGAATTTAAACCCTTATTCAAATCGGGATATCCTGATATCATACAATTTAAGATGATGATCCTGGATCGATGGGGAAATCTGCTTTTTGTCTCCGAAGATAAAAGATCAGGATGGGACGGAAGTTTCAATAATTCAAGTTTATCCGATGGCGTCTATGTATACTATATTCAATTTACCTATGTACTGAACGAAAAACCTTTTGTCCAGTCTTTTAAAGGGGATCTGACCTTACTTCATAATGATCGGTAAGAAATATTTTACCCTTATAGAATGTGGATGACAAATTGCATAATTATTACTTGCCCCAAGCCCTGAAGGGAGCCAAAGAAAAGTACTAATAAGACTTCCTTGTTCGGTTCTCCCACTTTTGAGGATTTAGAGAGGCAAGCAAGGAAGTCTTTTTCTGCAATTTGTCATATACACCTTATAGAATATTTCATACATTTATCACTAGAATAAAAAACTTTATAGATTCAAATGTATTTTAATTCAGATCTTAAATCCGAAAACACCTATGATGCCATCGTTGTAGGTTCGGGCATTTCCGGAGGCTGGGCCGCCAAAGAACTTACAGAACAAGGACTCAAAGTACTGGTTTTGGAAAGAGGACGTATGGTGAAACATGGTCAGTATCCTACTGCTTCCAAGGCTCCCTGGGAAGTTCCGAATGCTGGTCGTCTTACCCAGGAAGAACTCAAAGACTATCAAAAGCAAAATCGTACAGGCTACACCGTCAATCAATACACCAAGCATTGGTGGATCAAGGATACAGAAAACCCTTATAGTGAAGTAAAACGATTTGATTGGATCCGCGGATATCATGTAGGTGGAAGGTCTATCATGTGGGGACGACATTCTTACAGGCATAGTGATCTCGATTTTACTGCAAATGCAAAAGATGGACATGGTACGGATTGGCCTATACGCTATAAAGACATAGCTCCATGGTACGATCATGTCGAAAAATGGATAGGGGTATCCGGTCAGAAAGAAAATCTTCCTCAATTACCCGATGGTCAGTTTTTACCTCCGATAGAACAAAATTGTGCTGAGAAAAAAGTGAGAGAATCTGTTTTGAAAAAATTTCCGGACCGTGTATTATCGGTAGGTCGTGTTGCCAATCTTACCCAGGATCATAATGGAAGGACTAAATGTCAATTCAGAAATATGTGCATCCGGGGATGTCCTTATGGCGCGTATTTCAGTTCATTATCCTCTACCCTACCTGCCGCAGAAAAGACCGGTAATCTTACGATCAGACCGAATAGCATTGTCAACTCCATCATCTATG
>CALMKY010000544.1 GCA_937867195.1 uncultured Saprospiraceae bacterium
AACAACCAGGCGGACAGAACTCGGATTCCCCGTACTTCGCCAATGCCTGAACGTTGCAAGCCATTCTAAGGCAGACTTTCAATTTAAAACCAGTACCGACAATTTGATTAATCAAATTTCCATACAAAGAACGACATCAGACCATCCGGATTTTCAAGAATTAGCCACCGAGTTAGAACAAGATCTTAAAATTCGCGATGGTGACCAATATTTATTATATGCCGCTCTCAACAAAATAAATAAACTGCCATATGTAGTTATTGCTTATGCGAATGGATTACCGACTGGATGCGGCGCTATCAGGAAGCTTAACCCAAGCACTTTAGAAATAAAAAGGATGTTTGTCAAACCGGCAAATCGTGGACAGAAAATAGCCACGAAAATCTTGACTGAATTAGAGAAATGGTCTGCAGAATTAGGATATAAGAATTGCATCTTGGAGACAGGCTTAAACCAACCCGAAGCAATTGCGTTTTATAAAAAGAATCACTACCTGATAATTCCAAATTTCGGGAGGTATATAAAAAGCAAAAACAGCATTTGTTTTAAAAAAGCTTTGTAACACAGTTCTAGCGACATTTTTTAAAATAAATTTCAATAGAAATAGGTAGGCCGGACGAAAAACGACTATTACAAAGGCATTGGCGGCAATGGGGTCAGACAAGCAAATTTCAACTTTAAAACAAAGCCAGGCAGTGGCCTGGGGTTGACCTGGTCCTTTACAACTCCGGTAAATTCAAGTTACTAAACTTTAAAATAAAATCGCGGCTGGGCAGACTACTAAAGCCTAGCTCCCACTGTATGAATGCTTCATCGCAGGCTGCAATAATCAGGTTAACACTTTATAGATCAGAAGATAAATTACTCAGTAGTGGTGACAATATTACATTACATGTATTCTAATCGCATTGGGTATTCGTAGCCTCAGCATTAGCAGTATCGCTTGTTTGTAGCCAATTGATCCTTTCATTTTTAGCTTCCCTTTTTTCAATATCTTTACTATGCCAATCTAGCTCATGAAGACTGCTGTACTTATACTTCTCTCTGCATTTATCACCGCATCAGCTAATGCTCAGTTGAGCTTATTAAAAGATGTCAATCCCGGGACGGGAAGTAATAATGGTTTGTTCCTGTATAAAATAAGGTCAGGTCTTTGGGTGACATGCTGGAACGATGGCGCAGCACACAGTCAGGAAGTCTGGAGGACAGACGGCACCAATGCAGGCACCAGCATGATCAAGGATCTTAACCCTGGAACAGGATGGGGTGCCATGTTCTCAAGCGATCCCTACGGTGTAATCATGGATCACTATTATTATTTTACCGGCTCGGAAAGTCCAACGAATACAGCAGCTATGTATAGAACTGATGGCACGGCTGCAGGCACAATGCAGGTAAGTACGGTCTTACCCTATGCCATGGTTCGAATCGACAGTACGATCTTCATGGGCGGAGGTACTGTGCAGAATGGTGTTGAATTGTATAAAAGCGATGGCTCCACCACCGGAACCGTAATGATAAAAGATATCTGGCCAGGACCCAACAGTGGAATAAGAGTGAATTCCAGTGCAAGGACCTCCAATTTTGTAAAAGCCAACGGACTTGTCTTTTTCAGAGCAAATGACAGTCTGCACGGAAGTGAACTCTGGCGCACAGATGGCACAACAGCAGGAACGAAGATGGTAAAAGATATCTTTCCGGGATTAAAGGACGGACTGACCAACGATTACCAGTATATTACCACAACCGGACTAATGCAGGAATGGAATGGCATCCTGTATTTTATGGCACAGGATACCACCAATAATGGGCAGCTATGGCGCACGGATGGAACCGAAGCTGGCACTT
>CALMKY010000545.1 GCA_937867195.1 uncultured Saprospiraceae bacterium
GTGATTGAATTTAAATTGAATCCTGATTCTGCCAAAGAACAAATCATCGGAGTCGATGAAGAATTTTCAAAAGTAAATTTTGACAAAATTCCATCCTTAAAACCAGCCTTTACTGCAAGTGGGACCACAACAGCAGCGAATGCGTCTACGATCAATGATGGAGCATCGGTTCACATAGTAGCTTCTGAAGAATTTGTAACTAGACATAATTTAAAACCTTTGGCTCGAATAGTGTCTTTTGCGGATGCTGAACAAGAGCCCAAATGGTTTACCACTACACCTACTATCGCAGGAACAATTGCATTAAAGAAAGCAGGCTTGAATTTTTCTGATATTGATTATTTTGAGGTGAATGAAGCATTTTCTTCTGTTGTTTTGGCCTTTATGCGAATCCTGGACATAGATATCTCACGTATGAATGTACGGGGAGGAGCGATTTCCATAGGGCATCCGTTGGGGGCTTCTGGTGCCAGGATTGTAGGGGCATTGGCTTATATTCTTCGTGACCGAAATGCCAGGTATGGATTATCAGCCATATGCAATGGTGGTGGAGGGGCAAGCGCGATGGTGTTAGAGAAAGTTTAAATTAATTAAATTGTACCCTGAGTAACAGTTCTAGTGTGATCTATGTGGCAATTTAGTTGTTATAAATACAAGAATTTATGAAAACAATATTTTTTCTGATCGCAGGTTTAGGACTAAGCTTGTACATCTATTCTCAAAACAAAAATGTAAAACCCAATACGATGAATAAGACGGAAGTTGCCACATTTGGTGGTGGATGTTTTTGGTGCACAGAGGCTATGTTCAGAGAGCTCGAAGGAGTGGTCAAAGTGGAATCAGGATATTCCGGTGGCCATGTAGACAATCCGAGTTATAAAGAAGTCTGCACGGGTACTACGGGACATGCGGAGTGTATTCAGATTACGTTTGACCCGACCAAAATATCTTTTGATGAAATTTTATTAGTTCATATGACAACCCATGACCCGACCACCCTCAATCGCCAGGGCAACGACGTCGGTACGCAATATCGGAGCGTTATTTTTTATAACAATGAAGCACAGAAAAAATCTGCAGAATATGCTGTAAAAACAGTGGCTCCTGAAATTTGGAAAGACAAGCCAATTACTACAGAAATTGTTCCGTTTAAGGCATTTTATGTAGCCGAAGATTATCACCAGGATTATTTAGCAAACAACCCGAATCAACCTTATTGTGTTTATGTAGTAAACCCTAAGGTCGAGAAGTTCAGAAAATTGTTTAAAGCAAAATTGAAACACGAAAATGAAAAGGGAGGAGCTTCCTTAAAAGTCAATTTACCAGAAACCATTAAGGATAAAAGTCAATATAATAAATTGTCTAAGCAAGAAGAGTACGTCATCGTCAACAAGGGCACGGAAAGACCATTTACAGGAGAGTATGACCATTTTTATAAAAACGGGACCTATGTGTGCCGTAGATGCAATGCTCCGTTGTATGAGTCAAAAGATAAATTTGATGCAGGTTGCGGCTGGCCTGCATTTGATGACGAGATCAAAGGCGCTGTAACCAGAATTGCAGATCCGGATGGAATGCGAACTGAAATCATTTGTAATAATTGTCATGCGCATTTGGGGCATGTGTTTCTGGGCGAACAATTAACAGGCAAAAACACAAGGCACTGTGTCAACTCAGTAAGCCTTAAATTTGTACCTGCAGAGAAAGCAAATTAATGCCGGTTTCGACATTTTTATCTTTCTTTTATACCAATTCTTTAGTGTAGTAATGAGATTTTGATATTTTTATTCTTTGAATAATTAAATCAGAATCTAATGAAAAAAATCTATTGGGGCTTATTGGTATTTTTGAGTTCATATTCCTCCTGGTCCCAGGAAACATTTCCGGTCAACGATATTTCATCCAATGATGATGAATGTTTTGCATTTATCAACGCCACCATTGTAAAAAATGCGGAAGTTGCCCCTATGCCTTCCTGCACTTTAGTAATCCGCAAAGGAAAGATCATTTCTATTGGACAGAATGTAACTATTCCAGCGGATGCTTTAATCGAAGATTGCCAGGGAAAATACATCTATCCTTCTTTTATTGATTTATATTCTGATTATGGAATACCAATCCAGAATAATCCGAGAACAGGAGGAGGAAGAGGATTCGGAGGCCCCTCTCAGATGATCAGCGACGCAAAATATGCTGCAGGATGGAATGCAGCCATCAAAGCAGAAGCGGATGCTTCAAAAGTATTTCAGGTAAATGATGAAAAGGCCAAGGCCTACAGAGCTGCCGGCTTCGGATTGATCAATACCCATATTCATGACGGTATCGTAAGAGGAAACGGCTCCCTGGTATCCTTAGCGACAATAAAGGAAAATCTCGCGATACTAAAACCGGTTACAACTGCTCATTTTTCATTCTCAAAGGGAACCAGTACCCAGGATTATCCCAATTCGCTGATGGGTACGATTGCTTTGATCAGGCAAACTTTTTATGATGCTGAATGGTATAAAACCAAACCTGTTACCGAAGGAACAAATCTAACTTTGGCCGCGTTCAATCAACTGACAAAACTCCCTCTGATTTTTGAATCCGGGGATAAGTGGAATGATTTGAGAGTAAATAAGATCGGTAAAGAATTTAATGTGGATTTTATCACACTTGCCGGCACGAATGAATATCAACGAATCAATGATGTTAAAGCTAGCGGCGCTAAGATGATCGTTCCGGTAAATTTTCCGAATGCTATGGATGTTGAAGACCCAAACGATGCCCGGTTTGTAGCCCTGGCAGATCTTAAACATTGGGAGATGGCCCCATCCAATCCAGCTGCCTTGGATAATAATGGAATCATGATCGCATTGACTGCAAATGGATTGAAAGATATTAATTCATTTATTCCGAATGTAAATAAAGCCATTCAATATGGACTTAGTGAAAAATCTGCATTGAAAGCCTTGACGACCGGCCCTGCATCTGTCATTGGAATTTCTGATTTGGCAGGTTCCCTGGATATAAATAAGTATGCCAACTTTATCATTACTTCTGGACCCTTGTTTAAAGATAAAACAACCATCTTGCAAAACTGGGTCATGGGCATAGCTTACAATATCAAACCGGAAGGATGGAAAGATATTAAGGGTAATTATGATCTAACCATCAATCAGGAAATTTATAAAGCAGTCATTGCCTCAGAACCCGGAGGAAATAATAATTTAAGAATATACACTCCGGATACCGTAAAAGCCGATTTGAAAATAAATGATAAATTGGTGAATATAAATTTTACTCAAAAAAAGGATAGCAGTAAGCTCAATCGTTTAAGCGGGGTCGAAACAAAAGATGGTTGGTCCGGCATGGGTCAGCTTGCCAATGGTGTGTGGGCTAAATGGAGCTTAAAAAAGAACGATGCCATCACCAAATCAGATAGCGCAAAAACAAACATTAGAAAATCGCCGGATCCGGGCAAAGTATTATATCCTTTTCAAGGGTATGGAAATTATCAATTGCCGGCTGGAGAGGAAGTCATCATTAAAAACGGAACAATTTGGACTTCAGATAAAGATGGAATTCTTGAAAACACCGATTTATTAATTCAAAACGGAAAGATAGCCAAGATTGGAAAGAATCTTTCTTCGACAACCGCCAAAATAATTGATGCCAGAGGTATGCATATTACTCCCGGTATTATTGATGAGCACAGCCATATCGCAGGTACAGGTAATATCAATGAATGCAGTCAATCGGTTACTGCAGAAGTGCGCATGGCGGATATCATCAATCCGGATGATATCAATATTTATCGCCAACTAAGTGGTGGCGTGACATCTTCTCATCTATTACATGGATCTTGTAATACCATTGGTGGGCAAACACAGCTAATTAAATTACGATGGGGAAAAAATGCGGAAGAAATGAAATTTGAAGGTTGGCCTGGATTTATCAAATTTGCTTTAGGCGAAAACGTAAAGCGCTCCAGCAGCAATCAAAATAACCGGTTTCCCGATACCCGGATGGGAGTGGAACAATTATTGGATGATGCCTTTACACGTGCTGAAGTATACGCCAAGGCACCGGCAGGCAAGCGCCGTGACCTTGAACTGGATGCATTGGTTGAAATACTAAATGATCAACGAAATATTACCTGTCACTCATATGTGGCATCCGAAATTCTTTCCTTGCTCGGGATTGCAGATAAGCACCATTTTAAAGTAAATACCTTCACACATATATTGGAAGGTTATAAAGTAGCAGATCAGCTCAAAGCACATCATAGTGCAGCTGCAGGTTTTTCTGATTGGTGGGCTTATAAAAATGAAGTTCAGGATGCAATTCCTCAAAATGCGTATATCCTCTCTAAAGTGGGAGTCAATGCTGCTATCAACAGCGATGATGCAGAAATGGCTCGTCGACTCAACCAGGAAGCCGCTAAAAGTATTAAGTATGCCGGAATGAACGAGGAAGATGCCCTCAAATTGGTAACGATTAATCCGGCTACCATGCTTCATGTAGATCAACGTGTAGGCAGTATCAAAGTGGGCAAAGATGCTGATATCGTGATCTGGAATGACCATCCACTGAGTATTTACGCAAGAGCCGAAAAAACATATGTCGATGGGGTACTGTACTTTGATCGTGAAAAAGATAAGAAACAACAGGAATGGGTGGCGAATGAACGAAATCGATTGATTCAAAAAGCGTTAAGCAGTAAAAAGGGTGGTGGACAGGTTGACTCTATGGTGCCATCCTTCCAGGAAGAAGCTCAGTGCGAGGAAGATCACAATCACAGCAAGTCGCTGCTCCACCGCATCGAGCAAAGAATGGTATATTCTCAAAACTAAATTCCCAACTACTTTAAATGAAAACAATCATGTCAAAATATATACTTTTAATTTCTGTCATCGCATTCTACCTACCGGTGACCGGACAGGAAACCATCTATCCAGCACCCGCCAATAAAGGAATCATAGCCATCTCAGGTGGTACCATCCATGTCGGCAATGGTTCAGTAATCAAAGATGGAACCATCATCATTACCAATAATAAAATATCTTCGGTTGGATCAAACCTGCAAGTTCCCGCAGGAGCAAAGCGAATAGATGCCAAAGGAAAACAAGTATATCCTGGAATCATTGCTACAAATACAAATCTGGGTTTGTCTGAGATCCAACGGATCCGGTCTATGGAAGACTTTACCGAAATAGGAGAATATAACCCAAGCGTTAAATCAATCAACGCTTATAATGCAGAAAGCAAAATCATTCCCACGATTCGAAGTAATGGAATTTTATTAGCGCACATTGTGCCTCAGGGAGGTACGATCAGCGGTACCAGCAGTGTCGTTCAACTCGACGCATGGAATTGGCAGGATGCGGTGTATAAATTAAATAATGGAATACACCTGAACATGCCTGCCTTGATCAACAGGCCAAATCCATTTGCTGCTTTTTTCCAGATGGCAGCTCCCGCCATTGACCCTGTAAAAGCAGGTTTGAAAAGGATAGACGACATCAAAACGAT
Source organism: uncultured Saprospiraceae bacterium (assembly GCA_937867195.1). Lineage (GTDB taxonomy): Bacteria > Bacteroidota > Bacteroidia > Chitinophagales > Saprospiraceae > JADJLQ01. The sequence continues at coordinate 5,515 of CALMKY010000545.1, forward strand.
GTTGCGCGAAGCACAATCCTATGCAAAACAAACCAATCCAGTCATCAATCTTAAATATGAAGCTTTGAAAGGATTGTTTAACGGAACCCAAAAATTATTTATCCATGCAGATCTTGTGAAAGAAATGATGATGGCGATTGATATGAAAAATGAGTTTGGCCTGGATATAGTGATCGTAGGTGGTGAAGACAGCTGGATGATGGCAGATTTATTAAATGACAATAAAATTCCGGTTATCCTGACCGAACCTCATGGATTACCTGCGACTGCCGATGATGCTATTGACCAACCTTATAAAACCGGTGCCCAACTCGCTAAGGCCGGAGTTTTATTTACCATTGAAATCGAAGCAAATCATTGGCAACAACGATGTCTGCCTTTCCAGGCAGGAACTATGGCTGCTTATGGATTACCAAAAGAAGATGCAATCAAGGCCATCACACTCGATGCTGCCAAAATATTGGGCATTGACTCCATGACGGGCAGTATAGAGGCTGGTAAAGATGCCAATATTGTCATCAGCGAAGGAGATCTTCTGGATATGAAATCCAGTAAAGTAAACCAGGCATTTATTCAAGGCAGGTCTATCAATCTTGACAATAAACAAAGTCAACTTTTCGAACGGTATAAATATAAATTTGGAATCAAGTAGAAACTGATGGAGGTCTGGTTATTCCACCACTTCTTCAGATTGTTTTTGATATTTTTTCAGTGGATTGCTACGGTCCGAGTGATACTGCTTTCTTTGTCTGGCGATATCAATAGCACCGAACAAGGCCGCCCTAAACGAAGAAGGATCTGCTTCGTTTTTGCCGGCAATATCATAAGCAGTGCCATGGTCCGGCGACGTCCTCACCACAGGTAAGCCAGCAGTATAATTGATCCCGGATTCAAACTCCAGGCTTTTAAAGGGTATCAATCCCTGATCATGATACATCGCCAGGATGCCGTCTACTTTTTTGTATTGACCCGCCCCAAAAAACCCATCAGAGGAATAGGGTCCATATATGATTGAACCATTAGCTCGCATTTCCAGGATGACCGGTAGTATGGATTTGATTTCTTCATCTCCTATGACTCCATCATCTCCGGCGTGGGGATTTAATCCTAATACTGCAATGACGGGATTGTCTATTCCAAAATCTTTTTGAAGGGAATCCTGTAAAATGACGAGTGATTTTTTGATTTTGTCGGCCGTCATTTTTTGAGGTACATCTTTGATAGGAATGTGGGTAGTGACCAAACCTACCCGCATCGAGGTACCACACATCATCATCATATAATCTTTTGTATCAAATTTTTCTGCCAGGTAGTCTGTATGACCAGTGTATGAAAAGCCTGCTAATTGCATTGCTTTTTTATGAATAGGTCCGGTCACCATCCCATCGATCCATCCTGATTTGGCATCCTGGATTGCTTGATCTATGGCCAAGAGTGCATATTTACCACCCACATCACTTAATTTGCCCATCGTTACGGTCACGTTCTCCTGCCATGAGTTGACGACATATATTTTACCTTGCTGTAATTTGTCGCCATTGCGGGCCTGATGAAAAACAAAATCTTCA
>CALMKY010000546.1 GCA_937867195.1 uncultured Saprospiraceae bacterium
TCAGGGTCACCCGTCCGGCTGCCGAGGATTGCGGTTCGGAGGCGGAGTGCGCCGCGCCAGCTCAGGCAGTGGTGGGCGCGTGGTCCAAAACGCGGTTCTTTCGCACTGGCTCAAGTTGGCAAATGGACACACCCAACATACCGACACCACCGATTAATGACATGCCGAGTGCACCGGTTTTAGGAAGATAGACCGCAATAAACGAAATCATATTGGGCCAGAAAAAGCATACCCCTACAGCAAACATGATGGCCGCGATATACACCATAGCTCCGGTAGCCGTACTCATCATATAGATTGCAATCAAAGATATGATCGACGATGCTAATAAAATGCCAGGGATACTTAATTTATGAATGATGGGGCCGGCAAACAATCTTCCGATCGCCATCAAGCCTGTAACTAAGAATAAAACCAATAAAGGCTGGGCGCCGGTGCTGCCAAGTATTCTCTCGACCCAGGACTGGGTTCCTAATTCCGTCGTTGCAGTCATTACCATACACACCAACATAAACCAATACAATGGAGAAGAAAACATTGCCTGTAAGTTGGATCCTGTACTGGCTTTATCCATTTCATTTTGAGATTTGGGAAACTCCTGTCCATAAAATAAAAAGCCATAAATGATCCAGGGTATGTACATCAAAGAGATTTTAGCTTGCCAGCCAAGGCCGTTATTAGTAAAGAATAATGCCAGCAAGGAGCCGATGGCCAGCCCCCCCGGGAACCAAACATGAAATCTATTAAGCATCGTAGGCGCATTGCCTTCGTACATATCTGCAATCATAGGATTATAAGCTGCTTCCACCATACCGTTCGCAAAGCTTACGAAGAAGGTGGATAAAAACAAATAAGTAAAATTGTGGGAAAGAATACTAAAAGTAATGCCAAGACCATGACAGATCCAGGCTACCCATCCTAATTTTTTAGGTCCTAAAGAATTGTATAAAGGCCCTCCGACCAATGTAGCGATTGGAAATCCAAACAAGCCCATAAACTGGATCCAGCCCAATTGTTTATCATTCAGGTTAAAGTCCTTAGCCAGGTCATTCATAATGCCGGCTCTGATAGCGAAGGCAAATGCCGTGGTAATTAAAGCAAAACAACTTGCAATAAATAATCGATTTTTGTTGATCATAAATAAAGATTGAGTTTAAGGTTTTAGTGATGTGAAAGTATGAAAAGTTGGTGAACTACTGTATAGGACTCAAAAAAATGGCGATTTGTATATTTGAGCAAAAATTCACCTGCAGTGAAGTCATTATACCTGTTGATTGACGTTGCATCTTTTGCCATTCCATTTCTCTATTCTTTTGAGAAAAAAAGGATTCACTTCATAGGACAATGGAGGGCAATACTGTATGGCTTGATGGCCATGTCACTGGTATTCATTCCCTGGGATATTTTATTTACATCGAAAGGCGTCTGGGGATTTAATGATCGATATATCTTGGGCATCAAAATTTCAGGCTTGCCATTAGAAGAATACCTGTTTTTTTTCTTAATTGGCTTTTGTTGTTTGTTTGTGTATGAAACAATGAATTATTTCATCAAAAACAAATTAAATGAAGGTATTTGCAGAAAGCTTTGCTTCATCATCTCCGTGTCGGATATCCTCATTGCCATTGTGTTTACCAACAAATATTATACATTAACGGCTTTAGGTCTTACCGGACTTGCCATCTTGATCATTTTATGGTTTGTAAGAGATTTTTCCTGGAGTAAATTTTTAACCGGATATGCTTTTAGTTTTATCCCTTTTATGGTCGTCAATGGCATCCTGACAGGGAGTTTTATTTCAGAACCCATCGTCTGGTATCAGGATGACCACAACCTGGGTTACCGGTTGGGAACAATTCCGGTAGAAGATAGTCAGTATATGATGCTGATGATGTTAATCATGGTTTTTGGGTATGAAAAGATGAAGAAAAAATCAATCTAGCAATAGGCTTCCCGTCTTCTTAACCAATCGCCCTGTCTTTTAGTAATTAAATTAGATCTTCAGCTGGTTAGGGCAGATTCGACCTTTAATTCTCCAAAAAAATCTATCTTTCATAATCAATGCAAAAATTTTTATTAAGCTCTGTTATTTGTTTGATTTTGGGAATGTATTTAAATGCCCAATCGGATACCATGGGAGAGTTACCTTCCATTCAAATCTCAGCTTACAGCGCTAAATCGGATATCATCAGACTGCCGGCAAACCTTCAGCTATTGAAAGATACCCTGCACATCGATCATAATTTTTCATTAGCCAATACTTTCAATATTGCTCCTGGTGTACGATTAGAGGAAAGATCACCTGGAAGCTATCGATTGAGCATTCGGGGATCCACCTTGCGATCCCCCTTCGGAGTGCGGAATGTCAAAGTCTATCTGGATGGCTTCACATTATCCGATGGCGGGGGCAATACCTATCTGCAATTGCTTGCCCCTGCTTTGATTACCCGGGCAGAGGTATTGAAAGGTCCTGCCTCCAGCCTGTATGGAGCAGGAACAGGGGGGACTGTTTTGCTCAATACCGATCATGCTTCCAATGAAATCTCTGCCGGTTACAGCACGTATCACCGATGGGAAGGATATGGAAATTATCATCAATCTTTCGGAAAATGGAATCTACATGCATTCAAATCAATTCAACAGGGTGATGGATTTAGAGATCAGAGTTCCATGAAAAGAGATCTTAATTTCTTTTCTGCGAATTTTACAGGTGAAAAATCTAATGTAAAACTATTGCAACTTTACGGAGATCTGCATTATGATACCCCGGGAGGTCTTACGATGGAACAACAAACTGCGAACCCTCACCAGGCACGACCTGCAGCAGGCAAAATTCCGGGAGCCGTCGAGCAAATGGCGGGTATTTACAACAAAACCTATTTATCCGGATTAGCATATCAATATAGATTTAATGATCACTGGAGTGTAGATCCAAGTATTCAACATTGGTATACCGATTTTCGTAATCCTTTCATTACAAATTATGAGATACGATATGAAAATAATTTTTCCTTTAGACCTACCGTTAAATACTATGCCCAAACCCACCAGGGTGATCTTGAGTTATTAGCGGGTATCGAATACATACAGCAAAATACTTTGGATAAAAACTTTGGTAATAAAAAAGGGATTCCAACAGATACGATCCAAAGCATCGTCAACCTCAAAGGGAAGCAGTCCAATACCTTCCTTCAATTTAAATACAATTACAAGCGATGGCAGTTATTGACCGGTTTGAGTCTGAATAAACAGGTTTATGATTTCAAAAACCAAACCGATATCCGGTATACCCTCAAAGAAAGCGGACCCGTCTGGATGCCACGATTTTCTTTGTCTTATAAATGGAACAGTCATCAATCCATTTTCTTTAG
>CALMKY010000547.1 GCA_937867195.1 uncultured Saprospiraceae bacterium
AATGACGAATCACGGTGAAACCCGTCAGGATCCTTATTACTGGCTCAATCAAAGAGAAAATGCAGAAGTTATTGCATATCTCCATGCCGAAAATAAATACACTGACCACGTACTTGCCCCGGTACATCATCTGAAGAATGATCTCTTTAAAGAACTTAAATCTCGCATCAAAGAAGAAGACCAATCTGTCCCCTATCTCAAACATGGTTATCTCTATTATACAAGATTCGAATCAGGTAGAGAATATCCGATTTATTGCCGCAAGAAATACGAATCCAATGGAAAGGAACAGATATTATTGGATGTAAACAAACTCGCTGAAGGTCATGATTATGTTTTAGCTCTTGAATTGAAAGTAAGCCCCGATGATCGGTACATGATCTATATGGTGGATTATAGTGGTCGTAATTTATTTGTAGCATCCATCCTGGACCTTCAAACAGGTCAGTTGCTTCCCGACCGGTTTGAAACTGCAGGAGGTTATGACTGGATGAATGATTCTAAGACCCTTCTGTACGACACCAAAGATCCCGTCACACTCAGATCCGATAAAGTTTGGCGGCACACGTTGGGAAAACCAGAGGATGAATTACTGTTTTCGGAAACAGATGAGACAGTCAATGTCGATATACATAAATCCAAATCGGGTCAATATCTGTTTTTAAATCATGGATATACGCAAAATGTGGAGACTCATTATTTATCTGCAGACGATATCACAGGTCAATTCAAGGTCATCAAGCCGCGCGAAAACGAATTCTTTTACCAGGTGGATCATTTTGGCGATCAGTTTTTTATCCTGACCAATCAGGATGGAGCTAAGAATTTTAAAATTGTATCTGCTCCGGTATCCAATCCTGATGTACATCATTGGAAAGAACTTATACCGCACGATGAAACAACTTTAATTGAAAACTTTGAAATATTCAAAGATCATCTCGCCATCCTCATGCATAAAAATGCGATGAACCAGGTCATGATCCGAACGTGGTCCGATGGAATGAGTCATTTTGTGGATTTTGGAGAACCTACCTACGGAGTATCCTTTGGCGAAAATTTTGAATTTGATACTCCTCAGCTTCGATATCGTTTTAATTCATTTAAAACACCTATGACGGTTGTTGATTATGACATGAAGACCCGGATAAAAACAATCAGGAAAGTGCAACCGGTCCTGGGGGGATTTAACCCCGATGACTACCTTACAGAATTATTATGGGTGGAAGCAAGAGATGGCACAAGTGTTCCGGTTTCTGTTATTCATCGTAAAGACCTGGTTAAAGACGGCACTGCACCTTGTTATTTGGTTGGATACGGCTCATACGGCATTATCTATGAGCCAGATTTCAACAGTAATTGGTTGACTCTGGTGAATCGGGGCTTTGTATGTGCCATCGCGCACATTCGGGGAGGAATGGAAATGGGCTTCACATGGTATGAACAAGGAAAAATGAATCATAAGATGAATACTTTTCATGATTTCATTGATTGTGCACAAAATTTAATTGACAATAAATATACTTCCAGTGATAAACTGTTTGCATCGGGTCGAAGTGCAGGTGGGCTGCTGATGGGGGCCATTGTAAACATGCGTTCCGATTTATTTAAAGGCATCCTTACCGGTGTACCGTTTGTGGATGTGCTGACCACGATGTCAGATCCGTCGATACCATTGACGACCGGTGAATATACCGAATGGGGCAATCCAGCCATCAAGGAAGAATACGATTATATGAGAAAATATTCACCTTATGATAATCTGCAAGCAAAAGATTATCCTCATCTATATTGCTCCACATCGTATCAGGATAGCCAGGTGCAATATTTTGAACCCGCCGTACTGGCCGCGCCGAACGTGGAAGAGGCCGAAGTAAAGCTCAAGTTGTGGGCGAAGTATTCCGACACGGATGGTGGCTTGCTGGAAAACGTGAATGTTTATCCCGCGGGAGAAACGCCGCAGCGCACGTTGGTGCTCATCAAGCCGGACAATTTCCGTTTCGCAACCGGTCGCCCCCGCTCCAAGC
>CALMKY010000548.1 GCA_937867195.1 uncultured Saprospiraceae bacterium
ACGTGTGCGCCGAAATATCGATGCCATCTTCTTTCATAATGGATATCGCCCGGGGATTGACTCCATGCGTTTCGACTCCAGCGCTGTATACTTTAATTTTATGCTGGTCGGTCATGGCTTCCAGGTATCCATGAGCAATCTGACTTCGGCAGCTATTGCCGGTGCACAATACTAAAATTTTCTTCATTTTATTGACCTATGATTTTGCTTCTTCTTTCCATAAGGAGGGTATCTCTCCAGACTCCATTTTTCTTACCTATTTTTTCACGAAATCCAATTTGCCGAAAGCCGCATTTTTTATGCAATTCGATACTAGCAATGTTTTCAGGGAATATTTCGGCTTGGATAGTCCATATACCGTTTCGTTCACTTTCAGCAATGAGTTTATTCAAAAGTGATTTACCATAACCTTTACCTCTTGCATTTTCGGCAATGTAAATGCTTATTTCGGCAACGCCTCCATACACGCACCGGCCGGAGACCGGCGACAGGGCCGCCCAACCCATGATTTGATCACCTTCTTTGACAAGCAACCTGCTATGTCTTAAATGATCTTTATCCCATGATTCCCAGGAAGGCACTTCATCCTGGAAAGTCGCAAAGCCTGTGGCCATACCTTGCTGATAAATCGACTCTACTGAAGAATAGTTAGTTTGATCAATGATATCGAATTGCATAAAACATGATTAAATGATTAACAGCATGCAGCTTCAGTTTTGGATCGCTCAGCAACTTGTGCAGTGCAACCGCAACTTGATTTTACGGCTGCATTTGAAACAGTACAACAAGCAGTCTCTTCCTCCATACTGTAATGTGGATCATTAAATTCAGCATCTTCGTGAAAATAATACACCTCCCACTGAATACCATCCGGATCGTTGGCCCAAAATTTATCTTGCTTTGCATAACAGCAATTGGTGCCGATTTCGGTTTTAGAGACAAGGTTCGACTGTTCAGCATATCGCAGGATGGTGTTCAGGTCTTCTAAGCTTTCGACCTGAAAGCCCAGGTGACCAAAATTGGATTGAACCCTTTCTTTATTTTCTACGAAAGAAATAATCAAAGAAGGCTGATCCAATATGTATTTGGCATACTTGGGTTTGATTTTTACAGGTTGTCTTCCGAAAAACGCATTATAGAAATTTATTGAATTTTGAAGATTGCTTACATACAAGCTTACGTGCATGCGTGGAAATGGATTATTCATGATAAAATCTTTTTATTTTTTGATAGTTAACAACAGTTAGGTTTATTCTCAAGAGTCTGTTTCATTGTACCCAGGTATTGGTGAATGAAATCGAGTGACTTTTCATCGATACAATAACATATGGCGGTACCTTCAATACTTCCTTTAATCAAGCCAGCATTCTTGAGCTCTTTCAGGTGTTGTGACACGGTCGGTTGGGCGAGTGGTAATACATTGACGATATCACCGCAAATACAATCATTTACTTTGAGCAGGTATTCCATGATGGCGATTCGGGCAGGATGTCCTAATGCCTTCAACAGTGACGCGACTTTGTTTTGACGTTGAGAAAAATGATCAGTCTTTGTAGCTCCCATTTTTAAATTATTATATTGCAATATTACGATAAATATTTCAATAAAAAAAGAAGGCAGCCGTTTTTTTTATGCCTTCTTTCCCTAAATGAACCGGCTCCTCTACCTGTTTTTGCACTTAGATGGATCACATGTAATCCCGCATGTTGCCGGATCGCACTTAGCAAGATCACAATTGAAAGGATCACAATCCTTCGTCACATTCTTCGCTGCCGTGGTTACCATAGCTGAAGAAAGATTCATAGCAATGAAATGGGATTGTAAAACTGGGGTTTTGGCAACCAAATCGGAAGCTTTGATTTGTTCTTTCAAATGTGCGGAGGCGTCACAGGAGGATTTCTCTTTGGTAGCCGATGCGCAGGTGACTTTGGCACAATTCGATTTACCAGGACAACAAGATTGAGAATACGACTCTGCGCTCACGAAGAAGATTAAACACAAGATTAAATATTTCATAATTAAGATATAAATAAAATGAATACCATATCCGATGATATACGGATCAATGTATACCCGATGGTCAGTCGGCGAATACATTGATCCTGCAAACATCGCGATAGGACTCGCTCAGACTTGTTACCGGATGTTAGGCACTTGTTAAACGGCTGTTAAATCCCGGATTCATCAAAAATAAATAATCCAAATTTGCTGAATGAATCGAATCAATGTGTTAGTCCTGGGTACTGGTATGGCCATCCTGGCTTTAATTTCTTTTCAGTATTACTGGATTAAAACTTCAAAGTCATTGATCGAAGAACAATTTACCAATAAAGTCAGCATGGCACTTTGCTCTGCCGTGGATAAATTATCCGATAATCCAGATTGTTGTAAATTGAAAACTTCGGGATGTGAGGCAGATAACACTCAATGCCAATCCCAGCTGAATTCGATGGTGCAGGACAGCGCATTTGTCAAAGAAATAAATTCCAGTTTGCAGTTTTACAATATCAGGTTGCCATATGAATTGGCTATCAAGGCAAAAGATTCCGTGTCCAATACCTATTCCTGTTCACTATCACCCATCCTCTCAAAAGACGATCATTGGGTGCAGCTAATGTTTAAAGAAAAATCAGCTTTCTCATCCCGCCAATTATTTCCGATGTGGATGATTTCCTTATTGATCATTGGAGCTGTGATTGGTTTATTAGCATTTGCTACCCATTCTTTGTACAAACAACAAAGAATAGCGAAAGAAAATATCCGTTATTTTAATCATATGACACATGAATTCAGTACACCTTTGACGAATATACAGCTAGCTTCCAGCTTGATTCAAAAATCTTCTCTAGAAGACAAGATCCATCAGTATACTCATGTCATTACAGATCAGTCGAAGCAACTCAAAAGCCAGATAGAAAATGTATTGCTGATGGCTTCCGTCGATCAAAGTGGATTTTCTTTGCATAAGACTCAGGTGAAATTAACTAACGTGGTTCATGAGGTCATCGACAGTATGCAACTTCAGATTCACGATAAAAAGGCTGAAATAAATATAATGGGTTCCAACCGGGATGTATCGATCCTGGCAGACGTATTTCATATAAAAAATGCAATTCGCAATTTAATCGATAATGCTTTAAAATATTGTCAGCGACCAAAGATTGACATCGAAGTGAAAGCGGATAAAACGATGTCCAGCATTCACTTTACGGACAATGGACCCGGTATTGACAAAGATCAAAAACAAAAGGTATTTGATCCCTTTTACAGAATTAGCCAGGCAAATGATCAAAAGGGATTTGGATTGGGATTGGCGTATGTAAAGAAAATCGTTGAGATGCATCAGGGATATATTCAGTTGCAAACTTCCTCACATCATGGATCCATTTTCAGTCTTTATTTCCCACATCATCATGACCTTGAATAAAAAAATATTGTTGGTAGAAGACGATGCTCAGATCGGGTTATTATTGATGGATTATTTCGCAGACCCCAAATATCAAATGATCTGGAAACGGGACGGCTTGTCTGCCCTCGATGCTGTGACCAAGCAAATGTTTGATGTATGCCTGTTGGATGTCAATATGCCTGGAATGGATGGATTCAGCCTGGCTAAACAAATAAAAAATAGATTTTCAGAACTCCCTTTTATTTTTATCACCGCACGAAGCCTTAAGGAAGATAAGCTCAAAGGGTATCAACTAGGGGCGGAGGATTATATTCTTAAGCCGTTTGATCCGGATGAACTGGAATGTAAAATGGATGTCATATTACGGAGAACAAATCACAGAGCATCGACTCCGGATCAATACAAATTAGGCTCTTACGTGTTCAATACAAAACAAATGGAATTGGTCAGTACGCACAATACAGTTAAGTTGACCGAGAAAGAGAACTTGATTTTGCAAATGTTTTGCAACCAAATCAACAGCGTGATACGACGGGAAGATGCCGTAAAACAAGTGTATGGCAAATTTGATTATTTCCTGGGCCGCAGCATTGATGTCTTTATTACACGATTAAGAAAACTGTTAAAAGATGATCCAGGAGTCAAAATAGAAAATATTTACAAGGTTGGCTTTATGTTGCGAGTGAAGGAATAAATCCGGCGTGTCTGGTAAACTGAATTACTTTGGCATCTTAAAAGGATTAATCCTGTGTGATTCGATATCTTAATCTTATTTTTGAGATTCAATGAATGGATTGAAGGTATATGGTTTAGGCATCGTCATGATGATTACTGCTTGTAAATTATCTCTTCGTCAGTCGCCTTATTCCAATTTGGTCTTTATACCACCTAATTCATCCAGGGAAGATATTGAACGACTGGCTGCAAATGTAATCCCTTCTCCCCGTCAATTGGAATGGCAACGGAGAGAGCTTACAGCATTTTTCCATTTTGGTATCAATACCTTTACGGATCGTGAATGGGGTGATGGCACCGAAGATCCGAAACTATTCAATCCCATTAGATTTGATGCGAATCAATGGATCAATACGCTGAAGGATGCAGGATTTAAAATGGTGATTTTAACTGCAAAACATCACGATGGATTTTGCTTATGGCCGAGTGCATTCACAGATCATAGTGTCAAATCAAGCAACTGGAAAAATGGACAGGGAGACATCGTTAAAGAACTGGCGGATGCCTGTGTAAAACAACATATGGATCTCGGACTGTACTTGTCGCCCTGGGACAGGCATGAAAAAACCTATGGCACGGATTCGTACAATCAATATTATAAAAATCAATTGAGAGAACTATTGACCAATTATGGTCCAATTGCCGAAGTTTGGTTTGATGGGGCTAACGGAGAAGGCCCCAATGGCAAGCGACAGGTTTACGACTTTAAGGGCTATTGTGAATTGATCAGGGAATTGCAACCTCAAGCCACGATCGCTATTATGGGGCCGGATGTTCGATGGGTCGGTACCGAATCAGGTTACGGCCGGGACAGTGAGTGGAGTCCTTTACCGATCCATGATACAGCAGGCTTGAAGGATATTAATCAAATGGATAATATCATAAGACCCTCTATCAACGAAATGGATCAGGAATTAGGTGATATTAATCAACTGATCAATGCTAATGCAATCAAATGGTATCCGGCCGAAGTGGATGTGTCTATCAGACCAGGTTGGTTTTATCATAGCAAAGAAGATAACTCGGTGAAATCGCCGGAGAAACTCCTGGATATTTATTTTAGTTCTGTCGGAAAGAATAGTTCCTTACTCCTCAACATACCTCCCAACCGGGACGGTTTAATTTCTGATCGCGATGCCAATGTGCTAAAAGTATTTCATTATAGCTTGCAACAAATTTTTGATCAAAATTTGGCTAAAGAGGCTGCCCTCGACGATGCTGAATTTAATTTTACTCATGCTCCTTCCAATGTATTGGATAACAAACCATCTACCTACTGGGCCCCGGGAGAAAACAATCAGGCTCCGTACCTGACATTCCAATGGGAAAAACCGATTTGGTTTAACATACTATCGGTCAGTGAACAAATCGAATACGGTCAGCATATAAAAAATTTTAAACTTGAAATATTCGAAAACGATGGCTGGGTTACAAAAGTCACCGGTACGACCATCGGTGCGAAAAGACTGTTGAGATTTCCATATATCAAAACGAACAAAGCCAGATTGATTTTTTCTGATTTTAGATCAACTCCGCATATCTCGGAAGTGGGGTTTTATCAAGACATTCCTCTCGTGCAGATTGATCCTCCCGGCACGACATTCAGTGATTCATTGCGGATCACTATGACGACGAATAATCCGGAGGCCGTCATACATTATACCAAATCCTATGCAATTCCGGGTACCAATACGGATGTTTATGATGGTTCGTTTTTATTGAATGCCAGTATGCCAATTAATGCGGTGGCTATTCTACCCAATGGTCAGGAGGGATTTGTAAAAGATGAAGTATATGCCAAAGCTAAGTACCCGGTCGATCTGATGACGACGCCGGACGCGGAGTATTTGCATGAAGGTGGTATATTATTATGCGATGGGGACAAAGGAGATCTGAATTTTCATTCGCCTAAATGGCTTGGATTCAAGAAGGATGATCTTGAATTTGGTTACGATCTTTTGCAGGAGAAAGATATTCGCAATATTGTAATTCACAGCCTTTACAATCCATCCGCCGGTATTGGTTCGCCCAAATCTATATTAGTCAAAGGCTCTCACGATGGCAAGTCCTATACTAATTTTATTCATTATTATCCTGAGCAAATGACGGGTAATGAAGCCAGGTTATTACACCTGATATCTCCCGGGCTTAGTCAACGTTTTCGATATCTTCAATTTATCATTGAGAATGGGGCAGGGAGTGACAATAGTAAACCCTGGATGTTTGTAAGTGAAGTGGAAGTGTTATAGGCATAGCCTGGTTGAATCCCTTTGATTTATTTGAAAGACCATTTTCAGATTTTCGGTATGATTTAAATCTTCTTGGATGGATAGAAGAAATTGATAAAAGTTTATTTTGGGTTTCTTTTACTAAAATACAAAACGACCAATCCTCCAATAATAAACACCAAAGCAAAGACTTCCTTCAATTCAAATTTCTCCCCGGCCAGCAGGATTCCCAGCATGACGGCTACCAACGGATTTACAAAAGCATAGGTACTGATTGCCGATGCCGACACATGTCCGATGAGCCATAGGTAAGAAAAATATCCAATCATGGATCCAAATAATATCAAATACCATAAGGCAAGCCATGAAGTATGGCTTACCTGTCCAAAATGAAATGATGTTAATTCACCGGAGATCCATGAAACCAAAATAAATAATAATCCAGCTGCCAATGTTTGAGCACTTGCTTTTAAATAAGTAGAACCATGGACAGGGTGATATTTTGAATACAGTGTGCCATATGACCACGCCCAGGTACCTAAGATCATAAGGCCATAGGCCCAAAGGGAGGCCGTATTTAATCTAGCTGCTGATAATTTATCTATGAATAATAAGATGACACCACCAAAACCCAAACCCAATCCAGCCAATGTCATTACATTTTTGAATCTACCGCTGCGCATCTTCGAATCAAATAGGAGCATCCAAAACGGCACTAGAGCTGCCAATACGGATACCAGGCCGGAAGGAAGATATTTTTCAGAAAGAATTACGGCACCATTCCCTATAAAAAATAATGCGGTTCCGGATATGAATCCATATTTCAATACTTCTATATTAAATGATTCTTTGTTTATCCATTTCGAGATGGCATACATGATCAGTCCAACCACACCAAATCTACCCGCAGCCATAATAAACGGAGGCATGGATTGCAACGCATAATAAATACCAATATAAGTCGATCCCCAAATAAGGTAGACCGCAGAAAATGCACAAACAATTTTCCAGGGAGCAACGGGAGTATGATGATTCACCGGTACAAAAATAAGAGATTGAACCTGATCAATTATTTTACATTTGATTGAATTATAACTTTTAATTTTAGCCTGCTAAAATTTATTGAGTGAATATACCGCAAAATGATCAACAGCGAGTCGTCATCGTAGGAGCAGGTTTTGCAGGTTTGATGTTAGCCCGCAAATTGAGTAAAAGCAATTATCAAATTGTATTAATAGATCGGAACAATTACCATCAGTTTCAACCTTTATTTTACCAGGTCGCGATGGCGGGGCTAGAACCCAGCACCATATCATTTCCTTTACGGCGAATTTTAAGATCCGATTCTAAAGTTTTTATCAGAATTGCAGAAGTCAAAAGGATCGATTTTGACAATAAAATGCTGGACACTGATTTGGGTGATTTGTCGTACAATTATCTTGTTTTAGCAGCCGGTGGAAAGACTAATTTTTTCGGAAACAAAGGCATTGAACAGATTGTACTCTCGCTCAAATCGTTGTCAGAGGCATTGTTGGTTAGAAATACTATTCTCGATCATTACGAGTCCGCCGTGGTAGAAGAAGATCATGTAAAGCGACAAGGCTATGTGGATATTGTGATTATCGGAGGTGGGCCTGCAGGTGTGGAACTGGCAGGCTCTCTGGCAGAGATGAAAAGATATATTTTACCCAAGGATTATAATGAACTCAATCCACGTGAAGTCGATATTTTTTTAATCGAAGCCAATAGTCGGTTGTTGGCTTCCATGTCATCCAAATCATCTGCCATGGCTGAGAAATACTTATCGAAAATGGGTGTCCATGTCATGAAAAATAATCGGGTCGCCAATGTAGATCAGGATTATGTGTATTTGCAGGATGGATCCACGATAATGAGCAAAAATGTTATATGGACCGCCGGATTGGTGAGCATTACATTTGATGGAATACCGAATGAAGTCATAGGCCGGGGAAAAAGACTCCTGGTAAATAAGTACAATCAATTGAAAAACCAACCCGATGTATTTGTCCTGGGTGACCAATCATTTGTGGAAGGGGACCAAGACCATCCTGACGGGCATCCGCAAGTGGCTCAGGTAGCTATGCAACAAGCGGCGAATCTTGCGCGTAATCTTACATTAAAAAATAGAGATGAATGGAAAGAATTTAAGTATAAGGATTTGGGTACGTTGGCTACCATCGGGCGGAATAAAGCCGTGGCAGACTTTGGAAAATTTCACATTCATGGATTTTTCGCCTGGGTCTTGTGGCTATTTGTACATTTATACCAATTATTGGGAGTAAGAAATAAAGTCATTGTATTTGTCAATTGGGTGACCAATTATATTAAGTATGACCAGGCACTAAGATTCATTATTAAGCCTAAAAAAGATTATCGCAGTGAGTTAAAATCACAAGAATCCAAACCTACATGATCTATTTACTTCAAGAATTGCATACCGCAGGCGTTGCATTATTAATCTTCGTTTGTTTTGCAGCTTCTTTAATTTCATTTTATTCGGGCTTTGGATTAGGTACTTTGCTTCTACCTGTATTTGCCTTATGGTTTCCGGTCAATGAAGCTATCATTATGACAGCGATTGTGCATTTTATTAATAATTTATTTAAACTGATGCTCATCCGCAAAAATATAGACCCGATGATCCTGTTGCGATTTGGCGTGCCTGCTATTGTGGGTGCTTTGATTGGATCTCTGATCCTCAATTTTTTAAGTCGATGGCCAATTAATTTTCCGGCTAAAATTCTACACATGCAGGTCATGATGAGTCCTGTAAAATTATTGATTGGCCTATTGATTATAGTTTTTGGTGCTATGGAATTTATTGATTTTGGCAAACGAGCATGGTCCCTTAAATCCATGACGATAGGAGGTGTCTTATCCGGGTTTTTTGGTGGATTGTCAGGCCACCAAGGTGCACTGCGCAGTGCATTCCTATTAAGATATCAATTGACGAAAGAAATTTTCATTGCCACGGGGATTGGCATTGCCTGTCTGGTCGATACGGCACGGATCATAGTATATTCGCCTCAGATTTTTAATGGATCGATGCAAAGCAAAGTTGTTTACATCATGCTCGGTATCGTAGCCGCTTTTGCCGGGGCATGGTTTGGTAATCGCTATCTTAAAAAGTTGGATCTCAAATGGATTAAATTTATCACTGCGTTGGGTGTGATCGCTATTGGCATTTTTATTGCCATAGGATTAATTTAAGAGTAGCCAATTTTCTACTTTTAAAAAGCTATATTGTGTTTATTTCACGCCGATGATTATATTCCAGGAAAGGAATTTTTAAGAATCATCTGGTGAGCAATTCCTGCAGGATCACTCTTGGTAATTCAATGTTTTTATAAATAAATCTGTTTACCTTTACTTACATGTGGTCATGGTTGTCAAATCGCGTACCGGGATATCAAAAAATCGCCGATCGCTTAGGGTTTTATTTCAGCGAAACGGATGAAAACAAATCTGTATTCAATGCATTCAAAAATTTCAAATTGTTTAAAATGGGATCGGGTAGAAAAGTAAAATATATCTTGACAAGGAAGACTCAACATGAAACTCAATGGACCTTTGAATATTTTTATACAATATCCACAGGCAAATCCACAGCAACTTATATACAACATGTGTTTGCTGTACATTGTGATATCAGCTTAGCATCGTTTTATTTTTATCCACAAAATTTTTTACATACGATTGGAAAATGGTTTGGAATGCAAGACGTCGAATGGAAAGACTTTCCTGACTTTAATAAAAATTATATGGTGAAAGCCTCAAGTGAAACGGAGATCAGAACTTTTATTTCGGAAGATGTTCTTGGTTTTTTATCTTACGAAAAGGGCTGGCACATACAAGCTATTGAGAACCAAATTATTTTTTATAAAGCAGGTAAGCGGATGAATGAAGAAATGGTCGAACCGTTTATTCAGGTAGCTGAAACGATGTACAATATTTTAAGGGGAAGACAACGATTGGATTCCAAAAATGACTCTTGAAGGATGCCAGCATCCGAACTTCACTCTTGTTCTAATTGGTGCAACAACATGAGCAACACATATTTTTTCCACTCCGGCTTACCTATTTTATGCAGAGTGGTTCTTTGTCGACCGGAGGCAGTTGTCAACTTAAGATATCCGACGATGATAGACCATGCGGTGATAAATAAAAGCTCAGGTTTATTTTTGTTTTTTACACTGCCATCTATGCGTCCCCGTTCAATCTCTTTAATGGCCAGGGAAAAAGGAATGTTTTGAATGTCATGTGTCTTTTGATAGAATATACTAGACTTCATTGCGTCCGTCAGCTTGGCCATGTCTTGGCCTTGTTCAG
>CALMKY010000549.1 GCA_937867195.1 uncultured Saprospiraceae bacterium
TGGTAACTCACTTTCGAAAAAATTCCGTATATGTGAAATAAAACCTATCCCCCATCCAGTGCAAAGGTTTACTCAGGACGGGTTTACACTTTTTCTTGATTTAATTAAATTTTAGAATTTCCTGCGGGTTACGAGGAAATTTGTTAATAAATGAAAGCGATTACATTTTTTTAGTTTTTTGATATACCTTCGTTCTGATCAACTTGGATCTTAAATTTTTTTAGATCAGTTATGATTTGGATCTAACTACAATAAACTTTTTGAATATGATTAAAACTAGATTTAAAAACAAGAGGAAATTAGAACTCTTTTTCAAAATACCCAGGTTAATTCCTTTGGTGTATTTATTATTAAACTCAGGATTTATGTTTGGTCAAAACATCAATCTGTCCGGTACTGTGCACGATGAAAACGGTGAGGGGATTCCCGGTGCATCGATATTAATCAAAGGCACCAATTCAGGTACTACCACGGATGTCAATGGTGTATACACTATTTCTGTCCCGAAGGATGCAATCCTCGTAGTATCCTACGTTGGATATGATTCCAAAGAAATTCAGGTCAATGGTCAATCAAAACTGGATATTGTATTATCTACCGGTACATCTGCATTGGATGAAATCCTGGTAGTCGGATATGGTACTCAGAAAAAACGTGACGTCACCGGAGCGGTCACCTCAGTAAGTGAATCCACTCTTAAAGAAGTACCGGCACCCAATCTACTCAATCAGTTAAAAGGTCGTGCTGCCGGAGTATCCATCGTAAGCAATGGATCTACGCCTGGCTCTCAAGGTCAGATACGTATTAGGGGAAATCGCACATTAGCCACCAATAATAATGATGCTTTGGATGGTCCGCTGGTCGTTGTAGATGGTATTCCTTATGGTGGATTAAATGATATAAACCCCGATGATATTCAAAGCATGGAAATACTAAAAGATGCTTCTGCTACTGCTATTTACGGATCAAGAGGGGCGGGTGGTGTCATTTTAATAACCACGAAAAGGGGTAAGACCGGAAAGGCAACTATTACTTATGACGGATATCATGGGATTACCAATATTCTCGATAAATATCGGTTTATGAACGCGACGGAGTATGCTAAATTTAAAGACGATGCAGCTAAATACAATACTGTTTCACCGGGTACCACTCCATATCCACTTACTGCGATCGAAACTGCCAATCAAGCGGCGGGTGTCAATACGGATTGGCAAAACCTGATGTATCAGCAAGGATTTAATACCAATCATCAGATAGGAGTACAAGGGGGGACAGACAATACCCAATACTCCATGGGATTAGGGTATTATGATGAAAAAGGAATTATCATTAGTCAGGATTTTAAAAGAGCGAGTGTGAGAATTACTCTCGACCAAAAATTAGGAAAATCCATTAAGATCGGATTGAATACAATCAACACGCTTAGTTATACAAACAATCCTGCCGGTGGAGGTGTACCCAGTTTCCTCGCAACCCTGTCACCATTGGCTAAGCCGTATAATGATGACGGCACTGTCAATCTCTTTCCTAAATTAGGATCCATCGACGCAGCCCAGGTATCGCCCCTCACGTTAGTATCCAGAGCTTCTGATATATTATCCCGTACACGAAACATTCGTACCTTCAACAGCCTGTATGGAGAGGTAACCATTTTAGATGGTTTGAAATATCGATTCAATGCGGGTCTTAATTTTAGCCAATCTCAATTCAATGGATACGGCCCACCCAATACCTATGTAAACAATGCAACTGTACAAAGTGCATCCAATGCAGATGTGAGTAATAATGAGTTTTGGGATATAAATCTTCAGCACTTATTGTATTATGATAAAATATTTGCCCAAAAACACAAATTAAGTCTTACGGGTTTGTTTGAAATTACAAAGAATCATAGTGTGGGTTCAGCGTTTAATGTCAAAGGAGTGCCTGCCGATTATATTGGTTCTTCCAATTTTGGATTGGCATCCGGTACAGTCACGGCCAATGCAACAAACGGTACCAATTATTTTGCTGAGACAGGACTCCTTTCGTATATGGGCCGTGCGAATTATACATATAATGGTAAATATATGTTGACCGCAACATTCCGTCGAGATGGATCTTCGACACTTTCTCCCGGCAATCAGTACTTTAATTACCCGGCCATCGGTCTTGGATGGAATGTAAGCGATGAGCCTTTTATGCGTTCAGTAAACTTTATATCCAATCTCAAATTAAGAGGAGGGTGGGGCATCTCAGGAAATCGAAACGTGGGTGCTTATGCTACATTGGGTGCATTATCTTCCGCAACCGGTTTGAGGCCTCGTCGAGTTCGGCGTAGGTCAGCGACTGCCCGGCGAAGGTGATCGCTGTCGCTTCGG
>CALMKY010000550.1 GCA_937867195.1 uncultured Saprospiraceae bacterium
GTGGAACCATTGTCGATAGCTTATATTCTGTTATTCAATCCTGAGATCATAGCCGATAATAGGATTTTACTTGCCGAAAAAATCCAGAGATTTTTACTGAAAGCAGGCACAGCTTTGAAAACCGGTGGTATCCATACACCCAATCATCGATGGGTCGTGAGTCTTGCATTGGCTAGAATCCATAGTCTGTTTCCTGACTCTACCTACCTGAGCAGAATCAATCAATGGTCGCGTGAAAGTATCGATCAGGATCTATATGGTCAATATTATGAGCGAAGTACCGGTACGTATGATCCCCTCACTAATCGTTGGTTGATCGATTTGGCAGATATAATCCATAATGATTCTCTGTTGACAATAGTGAAAAAAAATCTGGATCATACACTTTATATGTTTCATCCGGATGGATCGGCTGTCACGGATATATCCCGGAGACAAGACAAAGGGACTTATAAATCTTTGTCTGCTTATTATGCTCCATATGTATTGATGGCCAATAAAACCGGGGATGGGCGGTATTGGAATATAGCTGCGAATATTATAAAGACGAATCATTTGGGTAGTTTGACCGGTATCATTCCGTATACACTATTCAATCCTAATTTGAAACTCGATTCATCGGTGATGCCAACCCCCTTGAATTACGATACGCTGTTTTCTGAGCTTGGAATTGCCAGGCAGAGAAAGGATGATCAGGATGCCACGATCCTGAGTCAAAATCCTACATTCTTTTCCTTTCAAAAAAAAGATGTCTTCATTAAATCCATACGGTTAGCTTCTGCATTTTTTGGTAAAGGACAATTTGTGTCGGATACGATTATTAAGACGGATCTTGGGTATGAACTCAATCAGAATTTAAGAGGTCCTTATTACCAACCATTAGATCGAACAGTAAGTATCAAAGAAGATTGGGAAAGATTAAAAGATCCTGACACAGGCCATCGGGCACAGTCAGAAGTGCAAACATATCATGCAAAGATTTTGATCAATAAAGCAGAGGATGGTTATCGTCTTTCTTTTGACATATCGGGTACAGACCATGTGCCTTTTGCAATTGAGATCGCATTGGATCAGGGTATTACTATTGAAGGATCACAGTACGATGATGCAAATCCAGACATTCATTTTTTTAAAAGTAATGAGATTGTATTGAGAAAAAATAATCAAGTATTAAAGCTACATGGAAATATACCTTTACATCGATGGACGCAAATCAGAGGCGGACTTGCAAAGATGGATGGAAAGTGTATTTATCTGACCGGATATAGCAATTGGAAAGGGGAATTGAAATTGGAATGAACTAATTTCTCTTTTAAGAAAGAATCTATGATATCGTTTTCTTTACTTTGTACTCGATCCTGTTTTCTTTCATATATTCCATAATAAAATCAAAGCATACTTTATCAGCTCCGATCATTTCAGGGACTAAGACGCC
Source organism: uncultured Saprospiraceae bacterium (assembly GCA_937867195.1). Classification (GTDB taxonomy): domain Bacteria; phylum Bacteroidota; class Bacteroidia; order Chitinophagales; family Saprospiraceae; genus JADJLQ01. Next base: position 1,436 of record CALMKY010000550.1, read on the forward strand.
TTTATAGCTGAGTTTACCGGAAAGAATAAGTTGAGCAACGGCACAGGCTGTTAACCCGGTTGTACGCGCCATTGAACTGGTACCACTGATATCATCATATGGATCGCATACATCATAGGTATACGTTACAGAGGTATTGTTTTCGATTCCTTTGATAATGACCCTCATGACTGTAATATCTTTCTCACCGGGTTTAAATTTCCAATGATTAAATAACAAGGAGCTGGTAAATCGAAGGGGAGAAATCCATTGCTTGTCCAGGATGATTTTGTTTTTATCAAACAGACCTATCTCACGAAGTAATTCCATCTGCGCGGCATGCCCGGGATAGCGAAGTGTTTTCTCTACCATATTGGGTATATGCTTCATCGTTTTGATCAGGGATCGTAAGCCGTCACTGTTAAAAGCTTCGAGGGTGCCCATGCCATCGAATGCCAAATGTTCCAGATCCGTAAGCGCTTTCTTTGTCGTTAGCTTTCCATTTTGTACAAATCGTGCCGGTCTGGTATATTCTTCTAAAACATCTAGAGGAGAGAATGTGGCCTTGTAATTAAATGGATGATTTTTCACCTGGGGCAATCCACCGACATAGCAGGCGAAATCAGTCACTTTCATACGAGCATCATGATAGCCAAGCAGGATATTATCCATACCGGGAGCGACACCACAGTCAATGGCTACGGTGACCTTATTTTTCCTTGCAAGACTGTTTAATTTGAGTCCGTCTTCGGGGAAAAAAGAAATGTCTACCATATTTTTCTTTGTTTCGATGATGGTCTGCACAACTTGATAACCCATAAAACCCGGTATGGCGCCCACGATAAGGTCGGCGGGTCTTATTTTTTTAATGAGATCTTTTTTATTCAGAAAATCACATTGAACAAATTTTAATTTTCGATTTTTTAATTTTTTAAAATTGCCTGCATCGATATCGAGGATCGTTACTTCATAAGATTTAGAAAGAGTCAAGGCGATCGCGCTTCCGACACGGCCACCGCCGAGCACATCGACACTGGCCAGCGGCTGCGGCTCGATATGCTGAAACAGCCGCGACGCGGCATCCAGGCTGTCAAATACAGCCTCGGTCATACGATCGTGCAATACCGGCAACACCGCGCGTTTGTCGGCTTCCGACAATTTGCCCGAAGCTTTCTTGATATACACGGCAACGCCACGTTCTACACGATTCACGGCGGTCAGGCCGGCGTTCAGGATGGCGGCGGCGTCGTAGCCCTGCACCGCGTACACGTCGGGCTGCAGCTTGTACGTCTTCGCGTAGGCCAGGCGGAACGCGTTGTCGCGTGCCAGGCCGAGGCTGTCGGCGTAGTGCAGCGTCGTCAGCAGGCCTTCGGCGTCGGCGCCCTGGGCCTCGAGCGTGCCGTCGGTCAGGAAGCCCGCGCCGTACAGCGGGATGCTCTTCTTCAAGCCGGCCGCCGCGTAGTCCTTGACGAACTTCACCGC
>CALMKY010000551.1 GCA_937867195.1 uncultured Saprospiraceae bacterium
TCAGGACTGAGATGTTTGCCGTCAGCAAATGGAAACTCACAACTATAAGAAAATGCTTAAAATGAACCTGATCAATTTACTTACCAAACCAGCTTTTTATAATAATTTATATCATATTCCAGGCTATCGAAAGCGGATTTACCATATTCCTCCTGTTCTATAAAAAAATATTTAAGCCCTGAAATTTTATATGCTTCCAGAATTTTCTGAACGGGCAAACCACCTTGACCAAATTCCGTACTCTTTTTCTCAGCCAGATTCATGTCCTTTAAATGCCAGAGCGGAAATCGGCCCTGGTATTTTTGAATATAGGCCAACGGATCTTTACCGGCAGCGTACACCCATCCCAGGTCGAGCTCCATATGAACATACTTCGGGTCTGTATTTTGTAACAGTACATCATATAGGATCTGCCCGGCATCTGCATCAAACTCGGAGGCATGATTGTGATAGCCAAATTTTATTCCTGATTTTTTAGCTTCTTCACCGACTTTATTAAATGTATCGGAGACCTCTTTATAGTTGCTTAAGGTCTGACCATTGGTTGGCATCGAAGAACAAATCAAATATTCCATTCCTGATTCGGCAGCATCGTGCAATGTCTTTTTCCAATCCTGATCCACGTGACAGTGCCCGGATCTCAATGTCATACCCAGATCCCGGCAAGTTTGATTCATTTCCTTTGGAGAAAGTCCACAGAACAATCCTTTGTTAGATCGAAAGCTTTCTATTTGATTATAGCCCAGTTTGGCGAGCTTGGCTAATGTACCTTTTGCATCTTGATTCATCTCTACTCTGACTGAGTACAGTTGAACTCCTATGTTCTTCCTTCTTTTAGGTATTGCATGCATCGACGTTGTGCAGGGAATAGCCAGCGCACCCATAGTTGTTTTCTTAAGAAAGTCTCTCCTGATCATATTTATTTTTTGATTTATAGATGAATGGATCAAATATAATGCTGGACTTAAAGTATATTCACCCACGAAGTAAAAAAAATTACGATCACAGGAAATTAGATATACTTTTTTTACCAAAATTAACCATTCATAAAACGATTAGGAGATGAAAGAATTGACTTTCGTAGCGATGTACTTAATCATCGCGACTTCATCCGTTACGAGTCAGCTACCATGGTGGAAGAAAAATAATCTACGAGTCATTCAATATAATTTACCTGCTTATGAGGCTGCCACCATAAATCCAGATTCTTTAGTCCAAGATCTAAAGACCTATGGTGCCAATACATTAATCCTTAATGCCGGAGGGATTATGGCATTTTATCCCACCCAATTGCCTTTCCAGTATATCAATCCTTATATGAAACCCAATCAACTGGGTGATATCATAAAACGCTGTCATCAAAACAATATCCACGTCATTGCCCGTTTTGATTTCAGCAGAATAGATAAATCCATTTTCGAACAACATCCCGATTGGGCTTTCATCGATAAAAATGGTCATCGGATGGTCAGTACCGATAAATATGGAGCAAGCATTAATGCACCGTATGTGCAAGACAAAGCATTTGAAATCATTGCTGAAGTCATCCAGCTGTATCCAGTAGACGGAATTTTCCTCAACGCCCCGGGATATCTAACCAGTAATTCATACGAAGGCATCTATCACGGAATTGACCAAAATGAATGGGATCGCAAGCGGTTTGAATTATTGACCGGTGAAAAAAAATT
>CALMKY010000552.1 GCA_937867195.1 uncultured Saprospiraceae bacterium
TTATAAATCCATTGCCGGATTTTCATTTGGCTTTGGATTGAAACTTAAGCGATTAAACTTTGACTATGCTTTATCGAGTTATCATCTCTCAGGATCGCTCAATACGGTTGGTATAGCTGTGAAATGGTGATGTTCTCAATTGCAATGGGGTGCGGTATACTTTTCTTTTTCAAATCTCATTTTATTACTTACTACTTTCTCTATATCTTTCTCGGATAAATGAATAGTGAAAATAAAGTTTCTATCACGAAACTAATTCTTAGCCTTCCGGTCCTGGTCGCTGCATTGGGATACCTGGTCGATATGTACGATCTCTTTCTTTTTAATATTGTCAGGGTACCCAGTTTAAAAGAATTGGGATTAGAAAACGATCAAATTTTAAAGCAAGGATTAAATCTATTAAACATTCAGATGGCAGGCATGCTGATGGGTGGCATTGCCTGGGGTATCCTGGGTGATAAGCGTGGAAGACTTTCAGTTTTGTTTGGCTCGATAATAATTTATTCAATTGCCAATATTGCCAATGGTTTAATTCATAGTCTTCCGGCTTATTATACGTGGAGGTTTATCGCAGGGTTTGGATTGGCCGGGGAATTGGGAGCCGGCATTACGTTGGTTACAGAAATATTACCATCGCGCGTACGTGGATACGGTACTACTTTAGTTGCGACGCTCGGTGTCGTAGGGGCTTTGCTGGCCTATGTGACAGCCCATACATTTAGCTGGCGTACATCCTATTTAATTGGAGGGGCGTTGGGTTTTTTACTATTGATCATGAGGTTCAGGGTATTTGAATCGGGGGTTTTCATACATCTCAAAGAAAAGGATATCAAGAGGGGACAATTTTTTAAAATCTTCACTGACAAACATAGAATCATTCAATACATGACCGGAATCTTCATGGGAATGCCCATTTGGTTTGTGGTGGGAATACTGATTACGTTTTCACCGGAATTTGGCAGGGCAATGCAACTGGATGAGGCCGTCGATGCCGGTAAAGCTGTATTGCTTACTTTCTCCGGCCAGGTAGCAGGTAATCTTGTTACAGGATCATTAAGTCAATATTGGCAAAGCCGAAAAAAGGTGATTCTGATTTTTATGTTGTTATCTTTTTCATTCGTTTTGATCTATTTATTATCCGGGATCCATTCCATACTTGCTTTTTATATTATCTGTGTTTGTCTCGGATTTTGCAGTGGTTACTGGACCCTGTTTATCACGGTCGCTGCAGAATTATTTGGATCAGACATACGGGCTACGGTTGCGACCACCATACCTAATTTTGTACGGGCTACCGTGATTCCTTTATCAGCAGTATTTACTGTATTAAAAGCTCAGTCCGGAGTATTGAAAGGAGCTTTGGAAGTTGCAGTAGGTACCTATATAATCGGAATGGTCGCTTTGTATTTCCTGGAAGAGACATTTCATAAAGACTTAGATTATATTGAGAAGCCCTGATGATGCATCATGATCTATCTGTAAGAAGTTTAAATTCAGATGATGCAGCGGCAGGGTATACATTATCAACAGCCGCCGGATGGAATCAAACCATCGAGGATTGGAAGTTTATGTTGGGGTCATTACCTGTGCAGGGATATGTTGCATTGGCTGAGACAGAAGTCGTAGGTACTGCCTTGTCAATCAATTACACTGATCAGTATTCTTGGATTGCCATGGTTCTGGTGCACGAGCAATACCGTAGAAAAGGGATAGCCCATTCTTTAATGAAATTATTATTAAATGATCTGGGTGTCGCGAGATGTATAGAATTGGATGCCACGTCATATGGAAAAGACCTGTATGCTTCCCTGGGTTTTTATCCAAAATTTGAGATCATTCGTTTTACTAAGGATTATTTTTCGGTATCGGAACTCAGCCAGTACCATGGTGTAAAAGATCCCGGTGCAGTGGCTTTGGCTGACCAAATGAATTGGGGAATCGATAGAAAATCAATGATACATCATCTTCAATCTTTTGTACAAGGGAATAATTATATATCCTATCGGCAGGGTCGGGTTTTTACCCAGATCGGTCCGCTCTGTGCGGAGGACATCCGCATCGCTAAAAAATTATGTATTGACTGCCTGCAAATTATTCCCGGAGATAAGATTGCAGTCGATGTTGTTTGCTGGCAGATTGGTTTTATTTCCTGGTTGATATCTATTGGTTTTGTTGAGCAGAGGAGATTTGAAAGGATGTATGCTCATCATGCTGTATCATCGCATCTGCGATCGAATCAATATTTGATAGCAGGTCCGGAGTTTGGATAATTGATTGCATCAAAATGGAGGTTCTTCCAATAATTTACAAGCTATATAAGCCATCAATCCGGTACTGATCTTCAAAGCATCTTCATCCAGGTCAAACCGCGAAGTATGCAATGCAGCGTTTATATTTTTTTCCGGATTGCCTACTCCCAATAGATAAAAGCATCCATTAGCTACCTGTGAGTAGTAAGCAAAGTCTTCTGCAGCCATCCAGATATCCTGATCCAGGACATTCTGTTTGCCTAAATAATCTTTGGAAATCGATTCGATTTTATTCGATAATTCCTCGTGGTTGATTAAATGTGGATATCCTGTATGGATGGTTACTTCACATGCTGCTCCCATACTTTCTGCGATACCCCGTGCGATTTGTTTTATTTTGATATGGGCTTCGTTTCTCCAGGTTTCATCCATGGCTCTGAAAGTGCCTTCTACATGCACTTCGTCAGGAATGACATTGATGGCACCGTTAGCAATGACTTTACCAAAAGAGAGTACAGTCGGATGACCGGGGAATGCCATTCGACTCACTACTTGTTGTAATGCGATAATGATATGCGAGGCAATCAAGACCGGATCTACATTGAGATGCGGCTGAGCACCATGCCCCCCTTTGCCCTTTATTTTTAACAGCACTTCATCCATGGAAGCCATAAACTTTCCTTTTCGTATCGCTATTTTTCCACAAGCTAAAGAAGGCATTACATGCTGTCCTATGATATAACTTGGTTTGGGTTTGTCCAACACACCTTCAGCAATCATCAGGCTTGCACCGCCGGGTAATTTTTCTTCACCCGGCTGGAAGATAAACTTGATGGTTCCGCCCCAAAGATGTTTGATGCTGTGAAGAATGGCTATCACACCCAGTAAAGAAGATGTATGTGCGTCATGACCACAGGCATGCATGACACCTTCATGAGTGGATGCGTATTCAAATTGATTTTGCTCAATAATAGGAAGGGCATCGATATCTGCCCTCAGGGCAATCACTTGCTGATTTGGCAAATCTCCTTTTAAAATCGCTACTGTACCGGTAGTAGCCATTGCCTGCCATGGAACTTGCAAATCCTGAAGTTGATTTCTAATATAAGATGCCGTGTCGAACTCCATGAAAGAAAGTTCCGGATGTGTATGCAGATATCTTCTGTTTTTTATGACGGAGGGCCATATTTCGTCGGCTTTCTGGATCAGTAATTCTTTTAGTGTATCGTTCATGGTTTGTCAGTTAAGAGAAAATTTTTTACAAAATCATCATCTGTCAGTTCAGGATATTCCATGATGACCCGATCAATTTCTTTTTTTTGTCCCGGAGATAATGTCTCGTCCGGATTGAGACACCAAATACCATCGAGTAATCCTTGCATTCTCAATACCTCGTGGATCCCGGCAATACATCCTTTGAACTGATGCGGAGTATCAAACAGAGCAGCATTCATATCTGTAATTTTTATTCCGAGTGATAAATATCCCGGGTTATTTTTTTCATCATGATTATTTTTTATTTCGTGGATTAATTGCACGGCGCGATGAGTCCAGGCCGCCCAATGCCCTAATAATCCTCCTACAAAAGATTTAGAGATGAGTCGATCATTTACTTTACATTCATATCTGGTCAGCAAATCGGCCACGATGTTATCGTCATTTCCTGTATACAATGCAATTTCTTCATTTCGTGATGAATGGCATACAGCCCTTATTACATCCAGTGTCTGATATCGATTGAAAGCAGCCACTTTAATAGCATGCACATTATCGATCTCGGCAAAATCTTTCCAAAAATCAAAAGATAAATATCTTCCCCCAACTGCAGGCTGCAGGTAAAAGCCGAACACGGGAATGATCTCCGCTATTTTTTCAGTTCTTTTAATCAATTCTTTTTCTGACCATGCATTCAATCCTCCATTACTTAAGAGACCTAAATGATAACCAAATCGATTCGCAATTTCTGCTTCGTGAATCGCCTGATCGGTATCGCCACAGATGCCGGCAATTTTGACGATAGCCTTGTTTTCGTGTGCATCGATTTCCTGTGCGGCAAGATCCAAAACCTTAGAATACAGATTGGTTCCGGGATTTCTGATTTCAAACTGGGTTGTATGGACACCTACGGCAAGGCCTCCGGCTCCAGCCGCCAGGTAATAACGGGTCAACCTTCTTTGTTTGTATTCATCGAGCTTGCGATCTGCGTTGAGTGCGAGCGGGTGTGCAGGTATAACCGCTCCGCGATGTAAGGATTTTTTTATTTCCTGAGATAATGGATTTTCCATTTTAAAAATTACCGGTACGCTCGTTAAAATGAGTTGGTTTGTTAATAGTACGGCCGCCCTGCAGTATCCATTCTGAAATAATATCGATCATGGTATGGATATCTGTTCTGGGATGGCCAAACAGTCTTTTGCATTCAGATGCATTCGATAACAGTGCATTTTCTGCTTCATGATTTATAAACGTCGGATCCGTATTCATTCGTTTACCAAATTCATTGGCGATCCATTGAACGGATATGATTTCCGGACCGGTTACATTCAATAATTTAGGCGGTGCATTGCAATGCAATAAGGATCTCAAGGCTATTTCATTGGCATCTTGTTGCCAGATTACGTTGACATAGCCCATTCCTATATCTATCGGTGTATGGTTGCAAACCTGTTTACCGATCTCAAGCAATACACCATAAGTGACATCGATCGCATAATTCAGTCTGAAGATTAATACAGGTGTATTGTTTTGTAAACTAAAATATTGAAAAATCCTTTCTCTTCCAAGGCATGACATACCGTATTCGCCGACCGGATTGGGTTTTAAACTTTCTTCGGCACCTGCTTCATGAATGCTTGTAAACGGATATACGTTTCCGGTAGAAAATACAACGATATTGGATTTTTTAAACTTATTGGCCACACGTCCCGGGAGGTAACTATTCATGGTCCAGGTATAAGGCTCATGATCTTTGGTGCCAAATTTTGTACCTGCGAGGTACAATACATTTTTCACTTCCGGTAATTCCTGCAATTGATCATCCGCTAATAAATCCATCGTGATGGTTTCAATTCCTGATTCATCGAGCAAGGTTTTGGTTTCCTGATCAGAAAACCGGGCGACTGCTATGATATTTTTATCAATGCCGGCTTTCTTACAAGTTTCCTTGGCCAATAAACTCAGGGAAGGTCCCATTTTTCCCCCTGCACCTAATATCATGATATCTCCTTCGATTTGATTTATATCGGCTATGAGTGCTTCTGAAGGACTCAATAATTCTTGATAGACTGATTGGAGATTGGTCATGATGATAAAATTAGTCAAATTCATTCTGTTTGCGATGTGCATTCGTTTGCAGGGGGGGTACGACAAAGAACAGCTTGTGAGCAGTTGAACTGCGACTTTTTAGTTATAATTCAAAGAGTAGAAGTACAACTTCTCAAAAGCTGTACTTTTTTTGGGCGATTTGTCGTGCAGCTGTTTGCAAAATCGCATTTTTATTTACCTTTTTCTTCCTACCTTGGGTATATGAAAAAGTATATCATTATTCTGACCTTATGTGTCCCTTATTTAATTGTGTCTCAGACCAGATCTGTAAAGCACTCAATGTCGCTCGTAGTGGCATCACCAGCCTCGGTAGGCGTATCGGCTTCAAGATTAGCCCGGATCGATACCATGATTCAGCATGCCATACAAGATCATACTATACCTGGAGCTGTAACCATTGTATGTCGCAATGGTAAGATCATCTATCATAAATCATTCGGTAAATCCAATGCAAGTACCAATACACCATTTAAGAATAATGCCATCTTCCGGATCGCATCGCAATCCAAGGCCATTACGACGACTGCTGCCATGATGCTTTGGGAAGAAGGTAAGTTTGGACTCGATCAGCCTGTTTCAGATTTTATACCTGAATTTAAAACCCCTCAGATACTGGATACCTACGATGAATCAACCGGTATGTATACAACCAAGCCCGCTAAAAAAGAGATCACCATCCGGCAACTCATCAATCATACTTCCGGAATTGGATATGGAGTCATCGACGGTGATGCACGACTGAAGGCTATTTATAAAAAAGCAGGTATCGTCGATTTATTTACTACTGAAAACGTTCGCATAGGAGATAATATAAAAAAACTGGCAAAATTGCCTTTGCATCACGAACCGGGAGAAAAGTATACTTATTCCGAAGGTCTGGATGTAGTGGGTTATTTGATCGAATTATGGTCGGGTATGTCATTTGATGAATATTTAAAAAAGAAGATTTTTATACCACTGGGTATGAACGATACTTATTTTTATTTACCTGCGACCCATGCTTCCAGATTGGTAGATGTGCAGACGAAAGATGCCAATGGTAAATGGATTCCTACTTCACAGGATTTTTACGATATCAATTATCCTAAGACGGGAGCTCGTACATTTTATTCAGGTGGTGCAGGTCTGAGCAGCACCGCTCAAGATTATGCAACGTTCCTGCAAATGTATCTCAATGGAGGAGAATTAAACGGCGTGCGATTACTGAGCCGGACGACCGTCCGCTTTATGATGCAAAATCAGGTCGGTGATTTACGGGGAAAAGATGCTCCCGAAGATTTTGGACTGGGATTTGGATTGGTCAATGCATCCGGCGAAAGAAGCGGTGGCATTGGTTCAGTAGGTACTTTTATTTGGGGAGGATACTTCAATACTCAATATTTTGCTGACCCAAAGGAGAAAATCATCGGGCTTATTATGAAGCAAACGCTCAATATCGGCAATGACAATACGAATGCTTTATTTAAAAGACTGGTATTTCAATCGATCGATGATTGATTGAAATACCTTTAAGACAATTGAGCCTGGTCTAATAATTTCTGTAAAAATGGAGAAGCAAAAATAAAATCATGAAGGTCTTCATTATCGCTTTTCAATACTTCATTTTTTGAGCCCCGCCAGGCCAGCATACCGTTATTCAGGAAAGATACAGTCTCGCCGATCTCCATGACAGAATTCATATCGTGGGTATTGATAATCGTCGTGATATTGTTTTCGTGAGTGATATCATGAATCAATTCATCGATCAATAATGCAGTTTTGGGATCCAGGCCTGAATTGGGTTCATCACAAAAAAGATAACTTGGATTGAGTACAATGGCCCTGGCGATGCCAACTCTTTTTTGCATACCACCGCTGACTTCAGAAGGAAATTTCTTATTACTACCGGTGAGGCCGACACGTTCAAGGCAATAATCTACCCGTTTTTGTTTTTCAGCTTTGGTCTGGTGAGTAAACATATCCATAGGGTATCGTACGTTTTCTTCTACTGTCATAGAATCAAATAAAGCCGACCCCTGGAAAAGCATGCCGACCCGCATTCGCAAGGCTTGTAATTCTTTTTTATCGAGACTATAAAAATCTTCACCATCGTACATGATTTTGCCACTATCGGGTTTGATCAATCCTACCAGCATTTTAAGCATGACCGTCTTACCACTGCCTGACCTACCAATAATGAGGTTGGTTTTGCCCGTTTCAAATGTAAGACTTACATCTTTGATCACTTGTTGGGATCCAAACGATTTGACAAGATGGATGGCCTGGATCATGTAGTGAATAATAAGGCTATGAGATAATCAAATACAAGAATCAGGATATTACTCACCACGACGGCTTTGGTACTTGCTTTACCCAATTCAATGCTGCCCCCTTTGACAAAATAACCCTGATAGCAAGCTACTGAGGTAAGGATAAATGAGAAAACAACGGCTTTGACCACCATCATTCGCAAATTGGCAACAACAAAAAATGCCCGCAATCCCCGTACATATTCTTCGCTATTGATAAAGCCGCCCATCACGCTGGCAAAATACCCGCCGATGATACTAATAAATGCTGACACGTTGACTAAAAAAGGAATGACCACCATTGCAGCACATATCTTAGGTAAAATCAAATACGATGGGGTATTGACACCCATGACTTCCATGGCATCGATGTGCTCTTTTTGGCGCATGCCCCCAAGTTCTGAAGCCATATTAGAGCCTACTTTACCTGCCAAAACAAGACAAGTAATGGTAGGCGCCAGTTCAATGATGGTAGAATCCCGCACGATGTATCCAATATACCAATTGGGAATCATCGTACCATCGATCTGATATAAAAACTGGATCGCCGTAACCGCCCCGATAAAGATTGCTATCAATCCAACAATCAGTAAAGAACCATTACCGATATCATACATTTGGCGCACCAATTCCCGCCCATACATGGTCCAATTAGGCGGTCGCACCAATGCGTGCTTGATCAACAATATATATCTACCCAGATCTTCGAGGATACCCATTTAATGAAGACAAAGATATGCTCTATTTGCGAAGTGCGTCATGCCTGACTTGCCGGTAAGCAGGTATGTCTTAAATCGCACATAATAGAATGATCAAGACTCGATTGTGCTGTTGATTTAATGCAGATAACTTAATTTTGAAGCATTCGAAATTTATAAACCATCATGAGTAAACGAGCAATCATTACAGGCGGGTCAAAGGGCATCGGAAAAGCAATCGTTGAAAAATTTGTATCCCGGGGATATGACATAGCATTTTGTTCCAGAAGCGAAAAAGATCTGCAAGCATTAAAGACCAATTTATCAGATGCCTATCCGGATCGGGAGCTGATGGTGAGTCCATGCGATGCATCCGACGGTGATCAGATTAAATCATGGTGCGAAGAAATAAAATCGCGTTGGGACCGATTTGATATTTTAGTCAATAATGCCGGTTATTTTTTGCCCGGATCCGTACTGAAAGAACCTGAGCAACATCTCCTATCCCAAATCGAGCTAAATCTTTATAGCGCTTATCGATTCACACGAGAATTAATTGCGTTGATAGAAAAAAACGGCTCTGGTCATATCTTTAATATGTGTAGCATCGCCAGTCAAAAAGCCTATCCATCAGGAGGAGCCTATACGATATCAAAGTTTGCTCTTTACGGATTTTCGCAATGTCTCCGGGAAGAATTAAAACCTACTAATATTAAAGTGACCGCGGTATTACCCGGGGCTACCTGGTCAGATAGTTGGCAAGGATCGGGATTTGATGAATCGGATATGATCTCAGCTAAGGACGTAGCAGATTTGATCTATAGCTGCAGTCAATTAAGTAAGCAAGCAGTGGTGGAGGAAATCAGGATAAGACCTCAGGGAGGTGATTTATAAAAATTCATAAAATTTTAGTTCCGGCTATTCTATTCAAAATTTTCTTCAAATATGTATGCTTTTATTCCTTATACATCATCGGTTTGTGTAGACCCTTTCATAGCGAGTACTGACTATAAAAGCAGAATCGAACAAAGACGCACAGTCCGGGATTTTTCAGACAAGCCGGTTGATCAAAAAGTAATTGAAAATATCATCATGACTGCTTCTTCGGCTCCGTCGGGCGCCAATAAGCAACCCTGGACATTTTGTGCGATCGCAGATCCCAATTTGAAAAAACAGATAAGAATAGCTGCTGAAAAGGAAGAGCATGACAATTATCATCATCGCATGGGTGAAGCATGGCTTAAGGATCTTGCTCCATTAGGAACCGATGAGCATAAAGAGTTTTTAGAGATGGCTCCATGGTTAATCATTGTTTTTAAGCATTCTTATCAACTGGTAGATGGTGTTAAACACAAGACATATTATGCAAACGAATCGGTCGGTATCGCCTGTGGCTTTTTATTGACTGCCATCTTTGAGGCAGGATTAGTCGCCTTGACCCATACTCCGAGTCCCATGAATTTTTTAAAATCAATCCTTAAAAGGCCAGAGTACGAGACGCCGTATTTATTGATTCCGGTTGGTTATGCAAGTGAAAAGGCTACCGTACCGGATATCAAAAGGAAAGAAGAAAGTGAGGTAATCGTTTGGTATTGATCTTGAAGAATTATTTTTTTCATTTCTCGATGACGATGGGGATCTCACAAATAACAATCTGAATCCCTGACTATCGGATCGCAAGAGGTCTTCCGGGAGATCCTGTAGCTCCTTTAAATCTGATGGGAGTAAATATGAATAGAAACTGATAGACTTTATCCTGTGAGATAGTATCAAAAATTCATCCATTCGAGGTTAAAGATGCCACGTTTCATCGTGAGTTCGGTATGTACTTTATAGATCGTGCCGTCGAGTATTGCGTCACTGCCTACCATCGATGGTTTTTTATCTGCTAACCATTGAACTACTTCTGATGTTCCGCCACCAACCAAAATTAAATAAAATTGCATCTCCCGGTTCGATCCAGGATTCTGATATTCCCTGTTTTGCCAATGCTGCTTTTACATCATTTATACTTAATTCGAATCCATCGGCGACGGTTTTTGCATTTTTAAGAGAAGCAATATCCAAAAGCAATCCTCGGGTAATGATTGGTTTGATCTGTTCGATGCCCAGCTTCTTTAAACCATAGGCATCTTTCATATCCTCTTTGGTGAATCCGTTATAAAAGACTTCGGTCTCGCGGCCATCCGGAAGTTTCATCACCCGACCGGGATGTCCCAAACCATCAAATTGAGTTCCGACCTGGCCTATCTCGGTGGTTAGCAATTCATCATTGAATACGACTTTCTCAGGACCTTCCGGTCCATGCGTTGGAAAAGATGGAATCACTAGCTTATATTGTCGGGCGCCTGACATCGGCATATTTTGTTCATATATATTACCTAGTTCATAATACTTACCGGTTTTTACGAGTGTCATCGCTTTGAGTATTTTATCCGGGGTAATCCAGTTGGAAGCCCCTGCCTGATCGCCTGCTCCCCATTCTGTATTGGGCCACCAGGGTATACGGTCTACCTGACTTAATAAATTGAATGGTTGTAAGAACATTGTTAATAATGAATTGATTAAATATTTTTTCATTTTAAAGACTATTAAGCCTTTAAGATATTTAGTCAAAATGAAAATATTTTGATTTTGAAAAATTGTATTAATATTAGATAAACAAAATTCAATATGGCAAACTTAACCCGGAGGGAATTTGTCCACAAAAGTTTATTATCGACAGCGGGTACGTACCTGATTTCATCTCCAACTTTCACCCGAAAGAAAAACAAGCTGCCCAAATGGAAAGGATTCAAGATACTCGATTATTTTTCTCCGACGGGTCAAAGAGAAG
>CALMKY010000553.1 GCA_937867195.1 uncultured Saprospiraceae bacterium
CGGACAGAACCGTCGTGCCGCCGGTGACAGCGGAACGGTCGCCGCCGGACTCACGGATGACCGGAGCGGATTCGCCGGTGATGGCACTTTCGTCGATCGTTGCCAACCCTTGAATTATTTCACCATCGGTAGGAATAATATCCCCAGCCACACAGTAGAAAATATCTCCTTTCAATAATCCCGACGATGAAATTACCTCGAAACTTGGATTTTGCAGATCACTTGGATTGGTTAATTTCTTTGCAGGTGTATCGGACCGGGTTTTACGGAGACTTTCAGCCTGCGCTTTGCCTCTTGCTTCGGCGATCGCTTCAGCAAAATTGCCAAACAATAAGGTGATGAATAAAATGAATAATACGGTGAGATTGTATTGAAGACTACCTTGTTGTTTTTCGCCTAAGAATATAAATAGGCAGACTACCGCCATGACGAATGTGCATACTTCGACAGTAAACATCACGGGATTTTTAATCATCCACTTCGGATGCAATTTGATAAATGACTCTAGAAATGAATCATACATCATAGATCTTGTAAAAAGAGATTTTTTGTCTTTCATTTTGATTATAAATTCTGTATTGAAAAATATTCTGAAATAGGACCTAATGTGAGCGCCGGAAAAAACGATAAAGCAGCTATGATGATGATGACTGCTAAAATCATCAGGCCGAAGGTTGCATTGTCCGTACGCAAAGTGCCCTCGCTTTCAGGAATTGATTTTTTATTCGTCAGCAGACCGGCAATCGCCACAGGGCCTATGATCGGTATATACCGGGCTATCAACATGATAACGCCGCACGCAATATTCCAAAAAGGAGTGTTATCTCCCAATCCTTCGAAACCACTTCCGTTATTTGCACTGGATGATGTAAACTCATACAAGATTTCAGTATAACCATGATATCCCGGATTGTTTAACCAGCTTGCATAGGCATCCGGATGTTGATTGTAGATATAGCAGGAAATCGCGGTAGCAATCAGGATTAGGAATGGATGTAATAAAGCAACGATCATGGCAATCTTCATTTCCTTTGCTTCAATTTTCTTACCCATAAATTCAGGCGTACGACCCACCATCAACCCACTGATGAAGACTGCCAGGATTATAAATACGTAGAAGTTTAAAAATCCAACACCTACACCGCCATAGAAACAATTGGTCATCATACCCAATAATGCTGCCAGTCCCGTAGCCGGTGTCATACTATCGTGCATGGAATTAACAGATCCATTACTGGTACAAGTCGTATTAATTGCCCAATAGGCAGATGCAGCAGCACCAAAACGGATTTCTTTACCTTCCATACTACCCGTGGATTGTTCAAGTCGCATTTTTACAAATGCTTTATTCCCGTTCATTTCATTTATGCACGAAGGAATGCATAAGGAGATAAATCCAATACTCATGACGCCGAAAATCATCCACGAAAGTTTTTTGCGTCGAATCATATGGCCCAACGCAAATAATAAAGCCATCGGAATTAAAAAAATAGAAATGGTCTCGATCATATTGGTGAGATAATTTGGATTTTCAAATGGATGAGCTGAGTTGGAACCAAAGAAACCTCCACCATTCGTACCGATTTGTTTGATCGCTTCCATAGCTGCTATAGGACCTGTACTGACTTGCACCGTATCGCCCTGGAGTGAAACCATAGCCTGCCTGCCTTCAAAAGTCATGGGTACTCCATTCGAAAGAAGTATAATGGCTATGACTATAGCGATTGGAAATAATATACGGGTGCAGCTACGTATTAGAAGAGTATAAAAATTAGTGTACTCATTATTGGAATCACTTTTCAAAGATTTAATGACGACTGCACAAATTGCAATTCCTGTCCCAGCACTGATAAACTGCCAAAGCATCAAGGTCAACTGACCCAGGTACGACATTCCACTTTCACCCGAATAATGTTGCAAATTGGTATTGGTTATAAAGCTAATGGCGGTATTGAATGCCAGATCGGGACTCATGGATGGATTATGATCCGGATTGAAGGGCAGCCATCCCATATTGGTCAATATGAACATAGCCATTGCAAACCAAACGGCATTCATCCATAACAAGGCATAAAGTTCTTGCTGCCAATCCATTTTCACATCCGATTTGATACCAATTAAAAAGTGAATGAACCGGTCAAGTGGATCCAATAAAAAATCGAACCGGGTCTGCTTTCCATCCAGTACGCTTGCTATGTATTTTCCGAGCGGAACAGCCAATAGGATGACTGCTACATACATAAACAGGACTCCAAAGATTTCTGTAATCATTTTAATTAGAATTTTTCAGGTTTGACCAATACATAGCACATATAAATAAATATGACTATGGCAATTATTAATAAAGCAATCATGACGTTATATTTTTTCAAGCCAATCCATTGTTTTAAAGAAAAGAGAGAAAATCAGTAAACCCAGTGCGACCAAAAGAATAAGTTGTATCATTTTTTAATTTTATTTGATTGCCATTCCTTTTTTCAATTCACGTACCTAAAAAATCAAAAAAAGGATAAGAACCTGATAACCCGTGCATTAAATAAAAAAGACGGCTGAGAATCGCTTGGCTCACCCTATCGTTTTGATAGTGATGATCCTAGCAAAATGATATTTACCTGAAATTATTCCAATCCGTACTCTGAAAGCTTACGGTATAGAGTGGTCAACGCGATATGGAGCAATTCGGCTGTTTTGGTTTTATTTCCATTCGCATAGTTCAACACTTTCTGGATATGAAGTTTTTCAGCACTGGCCAGGTCAAATGCAGATAAAGTTCTTTGCGACGAGGCAGGTTGTACTCCTGCAATCAAATCACCCGGTAAATGCACAAGGCTCAATTCATTTGTTTCACATAAGATGACGCTGCGTTCTATTACATTTCTTAATTCCCGGATATTGCCCGGCCAGGAATGCAATTTTAATGCTTGAAGAAATTCTTCAGAAAATGAATCTATTTTTTTCTTTGATTTGAGTGAAAATGTGAGTAAGAAATGATGAGTCAATTCTTCTATATCGGCTACCCGTTCCCGCAGTGGAGGTAATTGAATTTGATATACCGAAATTCTATAAAATAAGTCTTCTCTGAATCGACCCTGGGCTACTTCATTATGTAAATCCCTGTGGGTGGCAGCAATGATGCGTACATTCGTTTTAATCGGTTTGGTATCCCCTACCCTGTAAAATTCTCCTGTTTCGATGACTCGCAATAATTTTGACTGCAATTCAAGCGACATTTCACCGATTTCATCCAGGAATAAAGTACCTTGATGTGCTTCATCGAGTAGTCCTTTTTGATCTTTGACCGCTCCCGTGAACGCACCCGATTTATGTCCAAACATTTCATTTTCCAATAAATCTTTACTGAAGGCAGAGCAATTAATGGCTACGAATTGTTTATTGGCTCTATTGCCTGCATGATGAATGGCTTGGGCGAAGACTTCTTTACCCGTACCGGTCTCTCCCGTCAGCAGTACGGTGGTATCCGTCATCGCAACTTTACGGGCCAGACCTATTACCTGTTGAATGTTTTTTGACTTGCCAATAATATTTTCAAATGAATGTTTTTTATTTAACCTGTCTTCTAATTGGTGTACTCGTCTAGCCAGGTTTACTTTTTCAATAGCCCTGAATAGCAAAGGCACGATTTTATTATTATCATCCCCTTTAATAATATAATCGAAAGCGCCATTTTTTATAGCTTGCACCCCATCGGGAATTGTCCCATAAGCTGTAAGCAGTATAATTTCCTTCAATGGATGGATCGATTTGATTTTAGCAGAAAAATCCAATCCGTTTCCATCCGGTAATTTCACATCGCAAAGGACGACATCGATTTCATGCTGGTGTAGCTTTTTGAAAGCCGATTGAATGTCACCGGCCTGAAACACTTCGAAACCTTCTAAGCTTATTATTCTCGATAACAAAGATCTGAGCTTCTCTTCATCATCGATGATTAATACCTTATTCATATGGCTTGAAACAGAATTGCAAAGTACGGTAAATTGAATATGACCCAGGAATATTTCTCTACAAGCATTCCGCAAGAGTGATCAAGCGTAGAGGCAAATTTAAAATTAAAATTATAAAAGGTGTCATTTTATTAGTTCATATGCTTTTCTTTTTTCGGCTACGTATTAGCAATGGTGGGGCAATTGAAAATCGTCAGCCAAACATTTGCAAAAATGCAAATTTGATTAACACATATTGAGTTGATAAATGTCAGTCCCTTTCTTGCTATTAACTTGTTAGCGGATAGGCTTTTTTATTTTATCAGCCTAATTCAGTAATAAGGTGACGATATGTATCAAATGCAGGCTTGTGAGTTTAATCATCTCTTAATATACCGAATTGATAAAAGAAGTTCGGGTTATTTGAATTGGCATCTCTCAAAGAAAAATGTTCATAATGTGTAAAAATATCAAATTTACCATTGCCTATATAATGTAAATAGGCTCGAATCAAAAATTCTTGATTGGGAAAGTGGAGTTTTGATAAGGCTTCATTAATCAGCTTAGATTCATCTGCTGGTCCACGTGCCATTCCATTGTCAGAGCCTGCTGCTCCGCCTCCATAAATTCCAAATTCTAAATTTTTTCATTTTCTCAATAAGAAAGTTAATCGAAATGTTGCAATAGCCTGAATGCGTTATCCTATGGTTGTTTTCCTTCTTTGATGCACCATCTTGATGAATATTGTTTGGAAACTGCAAACTTCTGACAATTTTTAAGATAAAAATAGGTCAACAGAATTGACCTGCTTTGCGATTATTATTTTTAATTTGAGTCTCAAAGTCTTAACATGAGTATCCAGGTAGCCATCCGACATCAAATGCATTACGATTATGACCGGTATATAGAAGTTTCACCGCAAATCATTCGTTTAAAACCTGCCGCTCATTCCCGGACTCGGGTCGAAGCATATTCATTAAAAATTCATCCTGAAAATCATTTCATCAACTGGCACCAGGATCCATTCGGCAATTATGTAGCCAGAATCGTCTTTCCTCAAAAGATTAATCATCTGTATGTTGATGTCGAAGTGATTGCTGAAATGGTGGTGATCAATCCATTTGATTTTTTTCTTGATACCTATGCCGAAACAATGCCATTTGAGTATGAAGAACAATTAAAAAAAGAGTTGCTTCCTTATTTTGAAAAAACAGAAAGCAGTCCCAGTTTGCTGCAGGTGGTCGGAGAAGCAAAGCAACGATTGAATAAACGGACCATTGACTTTTTGGTAGAGTTAAATCAATCCATTTATCATAAAATCGGATATACCATTAGGATGGAACCGGGTGTACAAACCTGTGATGAAACCCTCGAAAGGAAAAGTGGCTCCTGCCGTGATTCTGCCTGGTTATTGGTACAGGTATTGAGACATATCGGACTTGCCTCCAGATTTGTTTCGGGTTATTTAATACAATTGAAGCCCGATGATAAGCCTATCGAAGGTCCTTCCGGTCCAAGCACAGACTTTACGGACTTGCATGCCTGGGCTGAAGTCTATATCCCCGGTGCAGGCTGGATTGGGCTAGATCCAACATCAGGACTTTTTGCCGGTGAAGGTCATATACCACTTACCTGTACTCCACACCCGATGAGTGCTGCACCTATTACCGGCATGATAGAAGTTTGCGAAACTAAGTTTAGCTTTAAAAATGAAGTCACTCGCATTTATGAAAAACCCAGGACATCACAACCCGTTACCGACCAGCAATGGATCCAAATCAATCAATTGGCAGAGCGAATTGATTCTGATCTGGACTATATGGATGTGCGACTGACCATGGGTGGTGAACCTACTTTTGTATCAGCCGACGATTTGGATTCCGCGGAATGGAATTCTGCTGCGGATGGACCGCATAAACGAAAACTCGCATATCAATTGACAAAAAATTTATATGAAGCCTATGGAGGGAATGGATTGATCCATTTTGGACAAGGTAAACAATATCCCGGTGAGCCATTACCCCGATGGCAGTACGGAATATTTCGCAGAAAAGATGGACATCCTATCTGGCGTCATAAAGAATTGTTCGCACCATTTGATCAGAGTGGTCATCTGACCGTCAAGGAACTTTATGCACTGGGTGATAAAATTCTCGAAATCCTGCGGCTGGATCAAAATGCTATGATCCCGGCATATGAAGATGCATTTTATTTTGCATGGGAAGAATATAAATTACCCAATGATAAAGATCCTTTGCAATACAAATTAGACGATCCAATCGAAAGAAAAACACTTACGGAAGTATTGAACCACGGACTCGCTAACCCGAAAGGATATGTAATTCCATTGAACCAAAATCGTGAGACGCAGGAATGGGATACGTGTACGTGGCAACTTAAAAGAAATCATTTATTCTTAATACCCGGTAATTCTCCTATTGGTTACAGGCTACCCCTGAATTCAATACCTGTCACCAATCTAATAGAAAATGAATACGATCGAGATCCTTTTTCAACCATTGGTCAATTGGTAGATTTCGAAAAAAGACTATCCGGTAAACCAGTAGACCGAAAACCAATTAGAAAAGATATTACTTTTCGTACAGCCCTTTGTCTGGAGGTGGTAAATGGAAACGCTTATGTCTTTATGCCCCCTCAAAAAAGAATCGAAGCCTATCTTGAATTGGTGGCAGCCATTCAACTTGCTGCAAAGGCACTTTCTATTCCAGTTTTAATTGGCGGTTATGAAACTCCTTATGATGCAAAAATTGAAAAGTTATTGGTAACACCTGACCCAGGCGTAATCGAAGTGAACATATCACCGTCGAAGAATTGGAATCAATTATCTGAGACGATATTCACTTTATATGATGTGGCAAAATCTGCCCGGCTAAGTTCCGAAAAATTTATGGTGGATGGAAGGCATACCGGTACGGGTGGAGGCAATCACATTACGCTGGGCGGCATAGTTCCTTCAGATAGCCCATTCATCAGAAAACCATCATTGATCCGGAGTATGATTACTTTCTGGCAACACCATCCTTCATTATCTTATTTATTCAGTGGTACATTCATAGGCCCTACATCCCAGGCTCCCAGGGTAGATGAAGGCCGGGAAGATGCTTTGTATGAATTGGATCTTGCTTTTTCACAGATCCCGGATACGATGGATCCACCTTACTGGTTAGTGGACAGGATCCTTCGAAATTTATTAATCGATGTAACCGGCAATACGCATCGTTCTGAATTTTGTATAGATAAATTGTATTCACCTTTTGGAAATACCGGAAGGCTCGGCTTAGTAGAATTCAGAGGGTTTGAAATGCCGCCTCATGCCAGGATGTGTGCTCTTCAATATTTGCTGATCAGAGCTTTGGTGAGTAGCTTTTGGAAAAATCAATATCATAAAAAACTGATTTATTGGGGTAGAGAACTACATGATAAATTTATGCTTGAGCATTTTATCCGAAATGATTTTCACCAGGTGATTCTATTTCTTCAGCAATCCGGTTATGATTTTGAGCCTTCCTGGTTTGATGCCTACTTTGAATTTAAATTTCCTATACTGGGCATACTACAATTAAATGAAATAGGCCTGGAATTGCGATGGGCATTGGAACCCTGGCATGTATTGGGTGAAGAAGTTACTTCACAAGGTACAGCCCGATATGTAGATTCCTCGGTCGAAAGAGTCCAGGTCAAACTCATGGGATGGCACCCCGATCGATATTCATTATCGTGCAACGGCACCATCATACCGGTGAAGGCGACATCTCAAAAAGGTGTATTTGTAGCCGGAATCAGATATAAAGCATGGTCTCCTCCTTCTGCACTCCATCCTACCATTGGAGTCGACACTCCGTTAACGCTGGATATTATAGACACATGGAATAATAAATCTATTGGTGGCTGCACTTATTTTGTGGCCCATCCGGGAGGTCGCAACTATGAAATCACCCCTGTAAATGCCCTCGAAGCGGAAGCCAGAAGGCAAGCCCGTTTTTATTCAGAAGGACATACCGCCGGCTCTTTAACGTTAAAACAGGAATCAAATAATTTCATTGGAAGAATGTTTAATGCAAGTAATGAAATAAAAGATTTTGTAATCCCTGCGATGGAAGCGGATCTTGACCTAGGTACTACTTTTGATCTCAGGAAAAGAAAACGCAAAGCATGATGCCCTTAATGCTGAAGCAGAATAGGTTCTTTGTTTAAAATTTTATTTATCAGATTATCCGGAATGGAATTAACCGCATTTTTGAGTTTCTCTGCCCAATAGCCGGTCATTTCCACTAAATCTTGCTCATAAAATCGATGTTCGATCAGGTCATGGGTCTCAGAATTGTACACTAAAACATCAATAGGATAGCCAACATCGTTGGCACTGACCCGGGTGCTGTCAAAGGATAAAATGCCGGTTTTAAGTGCAAATTCTAAAGTCGATTCATAATTGATGGTGCGTTGGAGTACCGGCTTACCATATCCAGAATTGCCAATGATCATAAACGGGGTACCTTCGCCTATTTCGATCCAGTTTCCTTCCGGATACAACATATATAGTTTAGGGGTCGAATCTCCTGACATTTGCCCCCCTACAATAGTATATATATTAAATGCAATTCCTGATTGAATAAGAATTTCCCGGTCTTCCTGTGCGACTTTTTTAATTTGCTCACCCAGGGCATTCACAGCTTTGTACATTTTGTCATATCCATTGGTCTCCAACAGAATTTCCTCAAAATAGGTAATTACTTTATCGCGGACGGATCGAAGCCCGGAGGTCATGATGAAAATAGGGTAAGAGCCATATCGGTGCACAAACACTTTTTTAGCTGTGGTGGTTTCGGATCCCGAAGTGATCCTGGTATCGGCTACTGCCACTAATCCGGTTTTAACTCTTATACCAAGACAATACGTCATAAATTTTTAGATTCTAATTGTCGCAAAATACTGAATTTTCGTTATTTGAAACTTACGATATACAGTAAGAATGAGCATATATGTATGAAACCATTTATTGATTTTGATTTTGATTTTGACGAAGTACAATTTGATTATCGATTGAAAAAAAAGTCTTAAATATCACATCGGAAGTATCATTTATTCTGAGTTGCAAATTTTCCAAAAATTCATGCAGGCCACCTGAAAATATCTCATGAATATCAGTGAATTCCAGACTTGCTTTTAGCTTACCGAGCTCTTTTAGTGCCGGATTAGTCCCCATTAGACTGTTTCCATGGATATTATTCAAAGACTGTTCGGAAGAGGTCACGCATTTAAGTATGGATCTTGGAAATGATTTATCCAAGATCAGGAATTCTGAAATATTCAATGGTGTAAGCTTACCATATTTTTTGCGATACATATCATATGCACTGACTGATTTAAGCAGAGCAGTCCATTGAATCAGATCTATCGAAGTACCGACTGCGCCGATCGAAGGCAATAAGATATGATACTTTACATCCAAAACCCGGCTCGTTTTATCGGCGCGTTCCAACAACTGTCCTATTTTACCGAAATGCCAGCCATCTGTCCTTGAAATGGTAGAGTCTAAAATGCCGTATAACAGTTGAATATTCTTTTTGATAACAGAGAAAAAAGCTCTCGGATCTTTTTCAGTCCATATTTTCTCTTCCAATCCTCTTTTGACTTCATAATAAAGAAAATTGATTTGTTCCCACACCTCGGAAGTCAATTCTGGTCTGACCGATCGGGCATTTTCCCTGGCCTTCAAAATAGAATTGTAGATGGAGTTTTCATTTGCTTCATCAAAGCCCATAAAAAAGATGACATTGGATTTATCCGCTTTATCAAATCTCTTTTGGAAATCCGGGGCATCGCCTGTGGTAATCACCAGAGGCATCCATTGTTCCTGCGACTTTTTAAGCTCTAAGCTGAGATTAAAATTGACATCGAGGAAACGGGCATAGTTTTCAGCCCGCTCAATGTACCTGTTCATCCAATATATTGCATCAGCAACTCTACTTAACATAAACTCAGTTTTT
>CALMKY010000554.1 GCA_937867195.1 uncultured Saprospiraceae bacterium
TGGGTAATAAAATGGTGAATTCACACATAAGGTATTGTTTCAGTTATCATCAAAAGCATGATGTAAATTAACCCAAACTTTCATTATGGGAAAACCGAATCAACGTATGAATTTGAAATTACCGCCAAAACACGGATGTTTATAGTATGGCAGATAGCAAGAGCTCGATGTTCAGGAATAAGCCGATCATCATTTACGGATTCAGCCTGGCTTTTCTGCTGTTTCTTCTTAAATGGCTCGAACTTCGATTAATAATATTTGACCATTCATTTGAAATCTATATTGGATTTCTTGCAATCATTTTTACCGCATTGGGAATATGGCTTACAGTGAAACTATCCGGAAGGGATTTCTTCAGCTCTAAACCCAAAATGGATATCGTGGTTTCACCATCCGTCCTGATATTCCAAATCTGAAGGTGATGAGCCGTAAAAGTAAAAATAAAGGGTACATGCTCAAGCCGGTGAGTTAAACCCAGCTGCACATCCAACGGAAATGTCTCCCTGGTTTCATTGTACGTTTTGATTTGAGTGCCCAGGTTACGAATTGCAAAACCCAAAGACTGTCGTTCCGACTTAAAAGTATACAAAGTACCCAGATCAATCCCCAGTCCGCTACTGTTATAAGTTTCGATCTGCGAAAAAATATATTTCAAACTGACACCAATATTGAGACGATCAAAGAGCTTTTTTGTAGCGCCGGTGGTGAATACCAGTTCACTGGATTTGAATGTGGTCGTTTTATTACCAAATTCATCTGCACCCTGTAATTCACCATGATCCAGATAGCCCAGGGAATGATGAATAAATACATTCTCTTTGGCTAGATAATACCCTGTACTGATATTGCTATAGCTGGATCCTGCGTAATAGAAACTATGATTGAAAGCCACCTGGTGATGGTCGGATGAATAGGGAATAGCAGGATTCATTTGTGCCAGGACTACATCATCGCTATCCTGTATACTGACCAGATGACCACTTAATGCCGCTACCCGTGCAGAAGGCGACAGTTGCAGAATCGGATAGATGGATGGACCTACGGTCTGCGCGTGTGAAACAAAACACAGGACACAAGTAAAAAATATTAAATAATTTTTGATGATCACTTATCACGGTAAAAGTAAAGGATTTTCAAAATGCCAATGCTGGTATTAATAATTCATTTTGCAGGTCGTATTTGAATTGTGCCTTTCATTATCATTTTTCGCGAAATAAATTTCGCAATACCAAATCTGATTAAAACTAAAGAATTAAGATTACCTCGCGGGTATTGAAAATTCTTTTTGTAAGCCGTACTTGAAATGTATTTTTTATAATCAGTTTTGCGAAATAAATTTCGCAATCCCAAAATTGATTTAGCAATTCAGTTTTTTACAACCTTTAAATCCTTAAAAAAACCTTCTGTATAATTACCTACCCAAAGGCCGATACCTCCCCGATGGTGTTCACCCAGTTTCAGGTCATTGACGATTAACGAAGGTTGTTTCACATGATTCAAATACAATCTTGCCTTTTGACCCTTCACTTCGATCCGCATCGTAATCCATTCATTCAATCCCAGATCTGCATACGATTCAAATTTCTCCGGGGATTCCTTTCTTAGGCGATCAAAATCATATCCTGGAAATGAAAAATATTGAATGGAATGATTTCGCCTGATTTGGTCATCGGCCCTTCCATTGGTCGGCCGGACATAGATGCCTTCAAACTTATCTTTTGAGGCGCTGACCCTGAAAGCGAGACCAATAAACCCTCTTGCAAATGAAGGGGCATCTTTCATGAGCCTGCTCAATACTTTTACTTCAATGATCCCATTTTGCAGCTCAATGTCCTTGATTTTTGCAAATGTGGCTTGATCAAACGTCTTTATGGCCGTATCAATTGCCACTTTCAGGACTTTCTCATTATTTATTTTTTCGTATGATAAAAATACATTGGATGCTTCGAGGTTTTTGGCATCCAGGGAAATGGATTGAGCTAACAATGTAATTTTTAATAAAACGATGATCGCCAGGATTGAAAGCTTCATTCTTAAGATTGAATTTGGAATAATTAAATAAGTCTGATCAAATGTATTAATTTTTAAACTTGTTTTTGATATTAGACGACTTGCGTCAATACATTTTAAAATAAAGTCTAAAAAAATTGGCAATTCATCTGTGCCATCTCCCTTAGGACGATCACGCAGGATAAAATACAATTCTACTGAAAGCTTAATTGAAAAACCTTACAACCAACAATGGAGAAAAGAACCAGGCCGTTGACCCGGACCGCATGGTAATTTCTTAAAGAATGGGATTAAAAAAATTAAGAATTAAAATCAATTATTTTGAAATTTAAATTGATTGGGAGAATATCCTACCTGCTCTTTAAAAAATCTGGAAAAATGCTGAGGATATTTAAAGCCCAATTCAGAGGCAATATGATTGACTGTTTCCTCTTCAAATAATTTCCCTTTTGCGAGTGATATTATTTTGCTTTGAATAAATTCTTTGGCAGATTGACCGCTTTCCTTTTTTACCAGATCACCAAAATAATTAGGAGATAAATGCAGTGCATCTGCGAAATACGTTACCGTAGGCAAACCCAATTCCTGAGGTTTATCAGACTTGAAGTATTCATCTAATAAATTGTCAAACTTATTCAATATTCCTTTGTGAACATTGTCCCGGGTGTTGAACTGCCGATTGTAAAACCGATCACAATAGTTAAAAAACAATTCGATATTGGATACGATCAGTTTTTTACTGTGTTGATCCACCGGCTGTTTCAGTTCAAATTCTATTTTAGAAAGGCAATCCAGTACAATTTGTCTTTCATCATCCGATACGTGCAGAGCCTCATTCGTTTGATAGCTAAAAAAATTATAGCTGTGTATGCCTTTATTCAGATGGGTACCCAGTAATAAATCCGGATGAAAAACCAGTCCATAACCCATGGGCTGATAGGGCACACCTGAATATTCCAATTCACTTATTTGACCCGGGGCAAAAAACACCAGGGTCCCAGCCTGGTAATCGTAATATTGCCTACCGTATTTGATGTCACCGCATTTGACATCTTTCAGGTAAATGCAATATAAATTATAATGAAATTGAATCTTGCCGGGAGCACTCCATGACCTCTGATCAGCCTTTGAAAAATCAATCACACTGACCAAAGGATGCAGTGTCTTATGATTGTTTGCCTGATTGTACTCATTAATATTGTTAATATCTATAACTTGCTCCATGGATTTTCCATACCAAAAATACACTGCTTTTGACTAGACAAGGAGATGCATCTCGGGGATTCAGTAAAAATGGTAGTTATTTCAGTAATTTATATACGCTTTAAGTTGTCTTCCGCAACCAATTTTGTCATGTCATAAAATGACTGAATTAAAACACATCAAAAATTGAATAATAATTTACTTCCCTATGCCAAACGTATGTAAATTGAGATCACTTTCGTTAATAAAAATGCTTACTCAATATTCCAATAAATAAATTTTGATTTAAAACCTTTTTTCAATTTCAATCCATTATGGCAAAGTATAATTTAAAAATAAATGGAAAAAACAGGATGGTTGACGTTGATCCATCGACTCCACTTTTATGGGTCTTACGTGATCATCTGGATCTGCAAGGAACTAAATTTGGGTGCGGTGTCGCTCAATGTGGGGCGTGTACAGTGCACCTGGACGGCAATGCAGTGAGATCCTGTAGTCTTCCGGTATCCGCTATAAAAAATTCCAAAGTCACCACCATTGAAGGATTGTCTGAGACCGGAACACATCCAGTACAGCAAGCCTGGCTGGAACACGATGTCGCTCAATGTGGATATTGTCAATCAGGCCAAATCATGTCAGCGGTCGCCCTGCTGAAGAGGAACCCTCATCCTACCGATGCCGATATCGATGCATTCATGACCGGCAATATTTGTCGCTGTGGTACTTATTTACGAATAAAAGAAGCAATTAAATCGGCTGCTAAAAACTAACCCTTTAAAAAAGAAACAGGATGGAAAAAAATAAAATGCCAGGCAGAAGATCATTCTTAAAGAAATCTGCAATATCCGGGGGTGGACTTATGCTTAGTTTTTCATGGATGGCAAGTCTGAAATCTATAGATAAATTGGCAGCATTGAATATACCACAGCAATGGTCAGAACTTACAGGATATATTAAAATCACACCCGATAATATCATCAAAATACTGTGCCCCAACCCGGAGTTTGGGCAAAATGTAATGACCTCATTGCCTATGATGGTAGCCGAGGAATTGGATGCGGATTGGAAAAATGTAGTGGTAGAAATGGGACCGCACGATAACACAAAACTGGGTCCTCAGTTTACAGGAGGCAGTAATTCAATCAGAATGTATTGGAGAGTACTACGCAATGCGGGTGCATCTGCAAGACAAATGTTGATCGAAGCAGCTGCCAAAACATGGAATGTGCCTGCCAATGAAATCAATACCAAAGCAGGAGTCCTGTCTCATCCATCTGGGAAAACGGCAAAATACGGTGATATGTCCGTCAAGGCATCTGCATTGGCTATACCCAAAGATCTCAAACTTAAAGAACCTAAAGACTTTAGCATCGTCAGAAATTCAAAGAAAAATGTCGAAGGCAAAAAAATAGTGACCGGTCAATCCTTGTTTAGTATGGATTACCGCGTCGAAGGAATGTTAGTTGCTATGATTCAACATCCGCCTGCATTTGGTATGAAACTAAAATCATTTGATGCAAGTCAGACACTCAAGATGCCGGGCATTAAAGATGTATTCCAATTAAAATTGTATGAAGACGGATTTGTTCAAGCCGGCTTTGATACCCGCACGTTCAATGATTTACTGGTCATTGTAGGTAAAAGTACCTGGGAAGTAATGAATGCCCGTAAGACATTAGGAATCTCCTGGGAGCCGATTTCAGAAACCAAAGAAAAATCAGGAAATCGGGAAATCATCGTACCTGCAGGACTGGAGACTTCTGCCATTATGTTGGATAAAATGGCCGAACAAGCTAAAAAGCCCGCTAAGCAGTTGAGAAAAGATGGTGATCCCGAAACTGCTTTTAAAAATGCAGCTCAAATTATTGAACGTACCTATACGGCTCCATTTCTGGCTCATAATTGTATGGAACCAATGAATTGCTTTGCACATGTCACCTATGATAAAGCATTGATCGTTGCACCGACCCAGTCACCAGGCTGGATCGAACCCACTTTATCCAAAATATTAAACCTACCGGCTGATAAGATTGATATCAAAATGGCACGTATGGGAGGTGGCTTTGGAAGGAGAGCGTATGGTCATTATATTACTGAAACAGCTTTGATTTCAAAGAAAATGAATGCCCCTGTCAAACTCATTTATTCTCGGGAGGACGATATGACCTATGGTATCTACCGCCCGATGTATACTGCTA
>CALMKY010000555.1 GCA_937867195.1 uncultured Saprospiraceae bacterium
GTAAACAAAGGCATACATGAATTTACGCAGAAAGGCTAATTTTGGATTTATTGAAAATAGAAATGGTCAGAATATTATGTATTTGTTACCAGACTTTGCATGATTTGGCTTAAGGCATGAGCCGAAACGTTCCAATCAAAATCCTTTGCTCTTTCTATTCCACCGGATGACAATTGTTTTTTAATTATCTGGAAGTCATGCATCGTAATCGCAATATCGTCTGTGGCCACGGGATCGACCAGGATGGCATGACCATCACAGATTTCCGGATAACATGATTTATCCGAAGCGATCACCGGCACACCCGATTGCATCGCTTCTACGAGTTGCATACCAAATCCTTCGTATTCTGAAAGATTGATCAATGCTTCAGCTGCGGCAAGTATCCTGGCTACTTTTTCCTCGTCGAGATAACCTGTCTGGACAATGTCTTTTTTAAATTTACTTTTTTTGATGGCCCGATCCATCAGATCGTGTTTACCCATTCGCTTACCTATTATTACCAGCTTGTGATCGGCATAATTATCTGCCTGATACGCATCAAAAGCTTTAATTATTTTATCTACGTTTTTGCGCTGATGCAAAGCGCTCAAAGAGACAAAATATTTTTTTCCATTTGTGAGCTGGTCGCGAACTTTTTGTTGTTCCTCCATGGGCAGGGGTTTAAAAACATCGCGGGCTGCATTATAGATTACGTGTACTTTATCTTGACGGATAGGGTAATGACTGCATATTTCTTTTTTGGAAAATTCACTCACTGTGACAATGGCAGTGGCAAGCGTTGCATTGCGTTTTAGTATCTGTCGGTAATAATCACCATGGTTGCCCGGTAATGAATCGGGTAATACCTGAGGCGACAGATCGTGGATTGTAATGATGGAAGGTATGTTTAGCCTGGAGGGCAAGATGGGTTCCGGTGAATAAAACAATTCTGCTTTGGCGCTTTTGATTGCATATGCCAGGGAGAAATTAGTCCAGAAATTAAGCAATAAGGGTATCCGGGTCACGGGCCTTATAATTCTTGATTCTACATTTTTTCCTTTCGGGATAAGGATTCCTTTCCGCCGGTCATAAAATAGTATAAAGCGATGTTGGGGATTCATCTCAATCATGCGGGAAATCAATTCGAAAGCATGCCATCCGATACCTTCGAGTCTGTTTTGAAGTAAAAGCCTGGCATTGACCGCTATGCGCATTTGACAAAGATGGAATAAAAATCTGCCGGATACAATTTTTTCAATGGTTTATTTGATCTAATTTCAAAGCCGATCAGAGTTCTTTAAAAAAATATATTAATTTCAATCTGACTTTTTGACGATGAGTTACACACAAAATATAGTAACCAATTAATTAACTATTAAAAAATATTATTGTATGGCCAATTGCCCCACTGGATTTCCCCCGCCCTGTTGTGATAATTTGAGAAGCAGTACTCAGTCTCTGAAATTATCGGACCTATCAACTGTTACTGAATCTGATTATTTAGCCGATGTGTATGTACTAGAAGACACCAACGACAAAATTCTAGTACCCATTGCATATTATAATCGCATCAAGAAAGACGGTAAATATCATTATTCCTTATCTCTACCGGATCAGGATACGATCGGCTCCTATCTCAATGCAGAAAATCCATTGATGGTCGTGCAAGTACTCTATGATAATAATGGAAAAAAAAGAATTAACGTATTTCGTTGCAAGATCACAGATAATTAAGTAAAGGTTACAGTTTTTTATAATCTCAAATTTGTTAACCTTAGTTTAACCATCACTTAATATTCTCTTCATATTCGAAGATCATCTTTGTATCAGTTTTTTTATCATACCTCAAAGAGGTTTTTAGTACAAAGAGTCTTTTTAGAAATTGCCTTTCAGTGAATGGATTTACAGGCTGACTGAGGGGCTTTTTTCTTTTTAACCCAATGCTTTCTTTACAACTGCTTTGACTTTCTCGATCCCCGTTTTTAATACAGTGGCTGCATCTTGCTTGTAGTATTCAGCATTGAATAGCTCGAGCGATAAAATGACTTGCGGACGATTAGCGGTAAGATCTTTAATGATCGTATTGTACGGAGCGGCTCCATCACTGGGATAGATACGATCTGCATCGGTGATCGTCGACCGTTGTGCCGTAGAACTATAATCATTGACATGAAATATTTCGATGGCCTCAGCACCTATTAATTTTAATGCATCGGGATGAGAACCACCTTTAAACAAATGAAATGAATCTAATAAAATCCGGGTCTGCGGAATCCCACATTGAGTAGCGACATACATCACCTGACTCAGTTTATACAATGTCTTACTAAAGCCCCATAATTCCAGTTGAGGGATCACCCCTTGCTGTATCCCGATTTCCTGTAATGCTTTAAATCGATCAGCAACGACATCATAATTGATTTCATGATCGGTAGCTCCTGCGGGCGGAGCCGCGATGCGGTGACAATCCAACTCTGCCATCATCTGCATCTCTTGCTTTGCTTGTTCAAGGGCATTTTTCCGGGCAGTATCATCGTCGTGTATCCATTGGGCGAAACCAATGCCATCAAATACTTTTAAACCGAGATCCTTTATTTTTTTATTTAAATCTTTGAGTGACTTGCCGCTTTTTTTATATTCGTTGAGTACAGGTATCCAGAGTTCCAGGCCATCATATCCGGCCTTAGAAGCGAGTTCGATCTCTTTATCTAATGAAAGTTTTTGCCCTCTAATGGTGGAACTATTGAGGCAATACAAAACTTTTCCAATGGCATTTTTTGATTCTGTCCGGTGGATGACTTTCGAATGTGAAAATGAAGGGTTCATAATAGCCATACCACTCAAGGCTCCCATGTTTTTAAGTGCGGATCGACGGTTATTTTTATTCATGACTTAAAGGTAAGAAAGGAATTACAAGTTGCAATTGAATAAATTACAAGTGACAAGTGAACAAATTACAAGTGGACTATGTCTTTTTCAACTAAAAGCAAAATCAATAGCTGCTCTTACGTGTATATCGATGGTATTATAAGTAATGATATCCATCTCGCCATCTTTTATTAACAGCGGTATTTCCGTGCAGGCATAGATGATGCCTTGCGCGCCCTGATCGATCTGATCCCGGATGACATGCATGTACCTGGCTTTTGTTTCAGGTAAGAAGATGCCCTTGCCCAATTCATCAAATATCGTATGATGTATAAATTTGCGATCCTCTTCGTCGGGTATGATGAGTTCAATGCCCGCTGCCGTCATTTTGTCTTTATAAAAAGGTCTTTCCATGGTAAACTGAGTGCCGAGCAAACCTACTTTGCGTTGACCTTTTGATTTGATTTCTTTAGCGGTGGCATCGATGATATGAATCAATGGTAAACGAAGACGCGGAATCAGTTTATCGGCAATGATATGCGTCGTATTGGCTCCTAATAAAATGCATTCCGCTCCTGCCCTGGTGAGTTTATCACATTCTATTGCAAAAAAATCCGTGACTTTATCCCATTCTTCATTCAGCGTAAGATTTTTGTATTCTTCAAAATCAATCGAATTCAGAATAATTTTTGCACTATGATTTTTACCTAAGCGGTCCGACACATACTGATTGATAAGTCGATAATAATCCAAAGTAGAAACCCAGCTGGTACCGCCGATCAGTCCAATCGTTTTCATATAAATTTAATAAATGTTCAATATTTAACCATCCAAGTTCAATGTTCAAGTGCAAGCTACTTCGAAGGTATAGAATATTATGAATTATATACGCAATG
Organism: uncultured Saprospiraceae bacterium; assembly: GCA_937867195.1. Classification (GTDB taxonomy): domain Bacteria; phylum Bacteroidota; class Bacteroidia; order Chitinophagales; family Saprospiraceae; genus JADJLQ01. The sequence continues at coordinate 3,747 of CALMKY010000555.1, forward strand.
TACTCTTTATTCTAATGCCGGCCATCACCCATATTAATCTCGATACCACCCTGCTTTTTGAAACCTTTCATATGGTATGCAAGTCCTATCATAAAATACCTTCCCAGTGTACTGGTGCGGGTGACTTCAAGATAATTGAGTTGAGATGAACGGCTGATTCCTTTATTTTGATTTAGTAAGTCAAATGCAGTCAATGTTGCTTTGAACCGATTGTCTTTGCCGAAATAAGTCGAGATGTTGGCTGTCCACAATGGTAAATTAATAGAACCGGGTTGATTGGATTGTTTATAGATGATTTGATCGTATTCGCTGTGGATTGACCACTTACTATTGGGTGTGATGGTTAATTCACCGAAATAATTAGTCTCGCTGTATTTTTGATTTAATGTTTTTGCAATGGAATAATCTGTATGATTTCCACTGAGTTTGATGCCTGCCACCAGGTCGATGTATTTTTTATTTCTATTCTCCAATGAAAAAGTATAGGAATTGCCGGTACGGGTCACATCGTTTTGTACGGAATTGGTAAATAAAATACTTTTAGCTAATTGGCTCCGCCACTTGATCTTAGACATGAGTTTCAATGGTTTGATGGGAGTGGAAAACTCAAAACTACTCATCACCGCTTTTTCGTCTCTGACATTGACTGGTTTCATGGTACGTCGGAATAAGGTGTCTACATCAACAATTTCTGTGATTTTATCCTTTGTATAATTAGCGCCCATATTGAAAAACAAAGAAGTAAAACTAAACTGATCATACCAGAAATAACTGGATCGCAACGTATGTTGATATTCCGGTTTGAGATCAGGGTTCCCGATGTAGATGTTCAGAGGATCCGTATTATTTTTTACAGGTTGCAATTGTTGTAAGGAGGGCTCCTGGATATTGGTACTGTAATCTACATTGAGATGCATACCTTGGCGAATATCGTATTGCAGATCGGCTTCCGGTAAAAATCGATTGTATTTTGTTTTGATCGCGTTTTCATTACCGTTGATTCTGCCATCCAGTGAAGATGTCTGAGCTTTCACTCCAAAGGAAGTATGATAATTTTCGCCATTTTTGATATAATTAATTCCTGTATTGCTTACGAGATAGCCGCGATTATAGGCATTGGATAGTAACGTATTGCGGGTCCTGACTCCCGGATCGATGATATCATAAAAATCGGTATTGGTATGGTTTCGACTATTGGAGCCGGATAGGTTCCATTCCAGAAATTGCTTGTGACCCAATGGTTCAGTATATGAAAATCTTCCCTCGTAATTACCCCCATTATCAACGAATAATTGATCCTGATTGATTTTCTCGGCGTACGGATTGAGTAAATAATAATGATTGAGTGCGTTGAGGTGTCCATCCCGATCGGTGTGGGCTTGTCGTCCTGATAAGTTGATAGCAAACGAACGGCCTGGTTTTCTAAACCTGCGCATCAGTGTCATATTGCCGTTTATATTATAGCTTCCACCATCGGCGTTGTAATCACGATTGGTTTGGTTGGCAAGTTCTGTTGGCGAAATGAGTGTTTTACTATTGGACAAACTATTGTATCCATTATGATTCCAGCCGCCATTACCTCTTACAATAAGGTTATAAAAAGTATCGAGTTTTGATTTTATTCTGAAAGTAAGATTGTTACTGAAATTAGTACTCAACCGGTCTTCATCTGTATGAGTATTGTACGTCTGCTCCGTCAATAAAGATTGGCGATCCGTTTGTTTGATCAGTTTATTGCGAATGCTGTTTAGCATATAACTTGCACTTAATTCTGTCTTGGGCGAAATGTCTTTATTCCAATTTAATCCGGTCACCCATGATTTTTGTTTGCCCTGAATATTTCCATTCCCCAGCGGCAGGGCATTATTGGAATTATCATTTAATTCGATGCGCATTTTACCGCCACCCCCGGATAAAAATGAACCGATGCCGCCCATAAAATCGATATAATCCTGGAACGAAAAAGTTTGTTCGTTGATACTGTTTCCGGATCCGATTAAAGAGAGTCTCGATCCGGGTCTAAATTGATTGAGGTTAAACTTGGTTTTATAGCGACTATCCGTACCACCATGTAATTCAGCATTGCCAAAATATCCATTCTTATGTCCCGGTTTTAATTTTAAATTGATTGATTTTTCATCCCGTCCGTCGGCAACGCCAGTAAACTCAGCCATGTCTGATTTTTTGTTATACACTTGTACTTTGTCGACGGCATCGGCATCCAGATTTTTAGTGGCTATGCGTGTGTCTTTTCCAAAAAACTCTTTACCATCGACCAATACGTTTTGTATTGTTTCACCTTGGGCTTTTACGGTCCCATCCCGTTGAACTTCAACCCCGGGAAGTTTCTTGAGTAGTTCTTCGACCGGTGCGCCGGGTAATACTTTAAATGCATTGGCATTGTATTCAATCGTATCCTTCTTAATCTTCATCTGATCCTGGTATGTTACTACCTGGACCGTAGGCAGGATCGTCTCATTATTGATCAACGTAATGGTATCCAAAACTATAGATTCACTGAGCACCTCGATCGTTTTCCAATATGTACGCATGCCGGTAAGATTGATCTGAAGTACATATTTCTTATTTGCAGTGGCTTTGATAGTGAACTTACCGTCTTTATCCGTATTGGTAAATTCCTCCATGACTGAATCCTTCTCCGTAAGTAAGAGGATACTTGCATGATTGGCGGGTATTGAATTATCATCCTGTACAAGTCCTTTGATTTCGACTTGAGCGGATATTTTGAGTATTGACAAAAGAAAGATAAGTGATAAGAAATATTTCATATCAATCACAATAATAAAATAATAAATAAAAATGCAATCTAAACCTACGGGATCAATGCTCTTCGTTTCGGATCACTATTCTCATATTAGCACCACCATTATTGGTAGCACCCATTTCAGCCATTTTTTCAGCTTTGATTTTATCAAACTCAGCCTGATTGACTTTTTTCCCTTTTTCAGGTACCGTTATTTCTCCCGGTTTGAGATCCCGATAAGTAATTTTATTTGCTGTGATGGTGCGCTGACCATCGTTCATATCGATCATTAAAACTGCGCCCGGTAAGCCCGCAAGAGTATTGGGCCTGATGGCCGTAGGCAATTCATTCGTAAACCATGCTACTAATTTCTGAGCCGTATCCTGAAGGATTGCTTTAGTACACGTCTTATCCAATATCTTTTGTTGTTCGCCGGTGATTTTCCATGATTTTTTCTTTACATCGTCTACGATCAGGAATTGTTTTCCCATGAAGTCGATTTGATTGATATAATTATTCTTTTCAATATTGGTATACAGTATATTTTCAGGCATTCGGAGCACCATTTTAATATCATTGCCCCCTTCTTTATTTTCAAAGCTTACATCTCCATTGGCTTTGGGGTCAAAGTTTTTATACAAAGATTCCTTTTCATTAAAAAATAATGTTTTTTGCACTGACTGGGAGGTGGGCATGTTTTTCATTAATTCTTTTTGTCCATCGGGTATATCAATTTTGATTTTTATACTTTCAGTAAAATCCACGACTCCGGATGTCTGAGCAAAAGAAAACACAAATGATACAGTCAATAAAGTAAAGAGAGATATTTTTTTCATAAAATGATTTTTTAATCTTGCAAAGATACCGGCATGGCTATTTTTTTAGGTTAATCAATATGGATAGTAGGTTAATTAAGGTTAAAGGAAGATTTTATCGGAGAATGATCACTTTCTCCATTGTGCGATAGGATCTGGTCACACATTCAATTGCATAAATTCCGTTAGATAAATGATTGGGAATGTTTAGATCTTGCGTCGGATTCATCATCGATGTTATTTTTTGGCCGGTCATATTATAAAATGATACACTTACGACAGGATCTTCACTCTGAAGATGGATAGTAGAATTGATCACGGGATTAGGATAGATCCTGATTTTATTATGAACCAATTCTCCCTTCACACGCCCTCCATCCCCTGTTGCAATAATCACATCCGGGCGAAAGGACATAAGAGCTTCTTGCAATTGGGCTTCTTTACGAATGGAGATAATATCAAAGCCAATTT
>CALMKY010000556.1 GCA_937867195.1 uncultured Saprospiraceae bacterium
CGGCGATTACCCCGATGAGGCAACACGCTCCTGCCAACCAAAATCCAAAAACGATCAATGTGATTCCGATGGGCAAGAAGACGCCGCTAATCAGCCATCCTCGCCAGGACTTAAACCAATATCGATAATGCTGATCATACAATTGTTTGGATACTATCTCATCATGAATCATGCCTTTAACCCGGGCATGAATACTGCTGAAAGTAGTTCTCAGTGATGATAATTTTACCCGATCTCTGTAGTTAAATAGATTATCAAATAATTCTAATTCATATACATTACGGTCACGGGGTATTTCATTGAGTTTAATAAGAAAAGTATCGTTTGAATTTTGATCGTATTCCATTCGAATCAATCCCTGATAAGCCCAATAGGGCAATAAAGAAACTACATCACGGTTATTCACAACAAAATCATAAAATCCCCCGACTTCTGCGGGAGTCATATTATCTGGTGGATAAGGTTGTTCTTCGGTGGTTATAAAGGGTGGATACCTTTTCCGCAAGCGATTCCAGAAAGAAACAATTAACGTAATCAATCCTGCAGGCAATATAGCAAATGGCCACTGGTGCTTTAGTTCTTTCATCGCAAGTTGGGCAGTGGTCGCATTCACATCCATTACGTGATCCTGATCGATGTATTGCAAGGGCAATTTAAGTGCCACGGTAATACCTTCTCCTGGATTGAGTCCTTTCATGGTTTGACCTAATATATGACGGCCGGATTGTTGTATATACGCACTGTCCTGCTTAGAACCAAAACGGCCGGTATAGGCTATTTGATCATGAAAATCGAGTTTGGTATCGTCCGGTAATTCTATATCGTAGATGACTTTTTCGATCGGTACCTGCCATTCATTGCCGGTAACATTCCAATAAAATTCATCCCAATTACCTGCGGTGATAAATGAATTTTCTACACGATAATAAATATTGTATTCCTGGTCTCCTTCCACAAAGGCATCTGCGTTTCCAATTTTTATAATTTTAATACCATCGCGATTAAAAGTTTCAAAATGATGATCCATCACGGATACATTCTTGATTTTTGTTGTATACGATTTCCCTTTGTAAGGATATCTGAATGGAATTGCCCGGTAAATACCATGCCTGGCTGTGTTGAAATGCACGGCTATTTTTTCGTTCACATCCATAAAGCCTTCTTTGTGGATTTTTATATTGGATTGAAAATTTTTGATTACAAAATCCTGGGCATATGCGGATGATAATGAGCAGATCGAAATCAGCAAGTAAATAAGATGGATTCTGAGTAACATATTCAATAAACCGATAAATTTAAAATTAAAGTTCCTTTAAATTGTTCTTACCGACCAAGGTGGCATTCTTCAAGACAAATGTACCGTCAAAAGCTTTTTACTTTACTAATAACTTTTCTAAGATATTCTCTTTAAAAAATTGCTTAGCTACCTGACTGGATTGCGTAAGGATGTGGTCTAGGGTCGGATAGTCTGGCCCCAGGAATTCCCTGGCGGCTTTATTATTGTCTTCATCCCGTAAAAGCTTCATTTGCTGCAAGGCTTCTTTTAAAATTTTAATACGCAATCCATTGTCTTTTAATTTTCCTAATGCAGCGATGATCCAGGACAATGCAAAGAAATGATTTTGATCCAGATTGACATAGAGGTGTAATTGATCGTTGACAGGAAATTTATTATAAGGTGATTCCAGAATTTCTTTCGTAATGTATTTATTAAGATATCTTGGAGTCGAGGAGGAGGGTATTTGGCGGATAGCCCCGAGCAGCGCCTGAGGATATATACTCAGCCATCGTAACTTTCTTCTCAACTCATGTACATCCGCTTCAACATTATCAAATTTAAAATGAGTACTAACGGCAAAGGATTTGATCTTCTTTATTTCCTGGGCATAATATTTTTTGATTGCTTCAGTTTCTTCTTTTTCACTTAACCATGCGGCATCTTCGATTTTATTGATTATTTTTTTTATTCTTCTGCCATTTAACCAATCGTCTTTTTTCAATTGCCGGTTGAGGAGATTTACTTTTTCATTTGTCTTCATTTGAAAATAAGTAATCAAATCAGCCGGTATTTTGGGATTGTTGGAAAATTCTTTGGTGAAGGCTGCATAATAATCCAGCGCGCCCAAGGCATCTTCTAATTTTTTAAAACGAATCCTAAGTGTTGTAAACCGTTTTTTATTATGCATTTCGGCGTACAGCTTGCCCAGGGATTCGAGCATAAATACCGGAGTTCTCAGGTCATTGAGATACAGCCACAACCCCGGAGTTTCTTCCAATTTGGCATGTTCTAGCAATTTTTCGATTTTATTAAGCTGGAATGTGAAGCGATCTAAACCTAGAGGCATAATTATGTATTTCTATAGTAAAAATATGAATCATTTGCGACACCGCTTGTTTTATATCAATGAAAGAGAAAGGGATTAGATTGGGATGCATGAATCCGGTATGGATTCAAATCTGCATGATCTGAATTCAAGCTTAGAGAGTGTAGAGTCACGATGACGGTCAATCCCTTGATAATTTTTTAAGCGATGTTGGCCCGACGAAGTAAAGACAGAATGAAAATCAAAAAATTGAATTAAACAGCATGAGAAACTTTACATGTATTCTGAGGGTCTGACGGCAGTGCACTCAAGAAACAATTTGATCTATAAAAAGTTTATCCTACTGACAAAATTTCTGAATTATTAGTTAGGTATATTTATTGACCTTCCTTTTTTTACTTAAATATTTTTACATGGATACTATACAATTTATTTCTTCTGATCTGGATCTACTCGATGCATATTCCCATACGATAACACAGGTAGTAAAAAATGTATCAGGAGCTGTCGTACATATAAAGGTGACGAAAGAAATCGTTGACCCTCGTACAAAAAAGAAACAAGAAGCAAGCGCAGCCGGTTCGGGCTTTATCATTTCATCCGATGGAATGATTGTCACGAATCACCATGTAATCGATCAGGCTAAAACCATTACACTTGCTTTTGCCGACGGTGTGGAAAGTAAAGGACATTTGATCGGAGCAGATGCATCGACCGATATTGCGGTTATCAAAGCCAACGAAGGCAATTTCAGACCGTTGGTTTTTACGGATTCGGATGCATTGATGCCCGGACAAATTGCGATTGCCATTGGAAATCCTATGGGGTTGCAACATACCGTCACAAGTGGAGTGGTCAGTGCATTGGGTCGTACATTGAGAGCGCAGAATGGAAGACTCATAGACGATGTGATACAGACGGATGCTTCATTAAACCCCGGAAATAGTGGCGGACCACTGGTGAATTCATCCGGCAAAGTGATTGGCGTCAATACCGCTGTCATTTCCTCTGCCCAAGGTTTGTGTTTTGCCGTATCATCAAATCTTGCCTCCCGAATCGCAGGTCAGCTCATCGTACATGGCAAAGTCCGTAGAGCGCAATTGGGTATTTCAGCTCAAAATATCCAATTTCCTAAAATGATGATACAGGGTAATCATCTTAAAATCCATACCGGTGTGCATGTTTTCGAAATTTTAGCTGATGCAAATATTTTTAATAGTGAATTCAGATTGGGGGACATCATTATTGGGTTGGAGGATACCCCCGTCACGAGCATTGATACACTGCATAAAGCGTTGAATTCTGATCTTATAGGAAAGAAAAAAACGATGACGGTTTTAAGAAACAGCAGAAAAATAAACATTGAGGTAATCCCGGGAGAATTGAAATAATTTCCTTTTGTTGCATATCGTTGATAAGCAATTTGACCAGGTTGTAGCATTTTTACATTCTTAATTAGTGCCTGCTTTGCGTGATTTGATCGTAAAGATTTTTTACTTGAATATCTCCAAAACCATATATGCTTTCTCTTTTCCAGAATTCAGTGAAGACTGTATTGAAGTCTGAAGAAATATTTTGTATGATATATTCAATTACTTTTTCTGGTCTTCCTTTCGAACCATCCCTGGGAAAACGATCGACATGGGCTTTAACCACTTCCCCAAGAAATGGATAAGCGGAGGATTGATGTCTAGATAGCTTGGTCAATTGTTCTAATGAATGGAGTTTGTAAGCTTTCCACAAGGCCTGACCTAAATGAATGTCTACCTGATTGAGGCGAATTCTATTGGTAAATGCATGATTAAGATCAGCCGTATTTGCTTTACCATATCCATTCCAAAATTGCGGACTGGTCCGGTCCAAAAAAGAAGTATACACTACATAAACAGTTTTCCTGATCGGCAAATTATTTAACATGGAGATAACAAACCACATATTCACCTGACAAAACAAATCGTATTCAAACCAAAGATTAAATTCAGACAGATCCGGAGCATTCATTATTTTTTCAAACTCAGATAGAATTTTTTTATGGTACTCGGTAAAAGTAATCCCCATGTAATTAGCTCTGGAGCGCCAAAAATCTTCATGATCCTCCGGGTAAAGGTCGCCTGCTATCAAACTTTCTCTCATGACTATTATTTTGCCTCCAATTTTTGCATCTTGAAAACTATACGCCAGAGAATCACCATTTAGAATATGATACACCATATATGTTAGTCAAACTTCGATGAAATAAATCTAAAATTATAAATTTCAAGAAGTTTGCTTAGTTCAAATTTCAGTCCAAAACAATGTACAGGGTGTGTGCTAGACTGCCACATTATAATCCCTCAGTGTATCATTCAAACTCACTTTCTTATCGGTACTTTCTTTACGGGTGCCGATGATCAAGGCACATGGCACTTGATAGGTGCCTGCAGGAAAGTCTTTGTTATACGATCCGGGTATGACCACCGATTTAGGTGGTACCGTACCTTTATAAACAATAGGAGCTTTACCGGTAACATCGATGATATGTGTGGATTGTGTCAGGACCACATTAGCACCGAGGACGGCTTCTGAACCGACGCGCACACCTTCGACTATGATGCAGCGGGAACCAATGAAAGCATGATCTTCAATGATGACAGGAGCTGCTTGAGGTGGTTCTAAAACACCTCCGACGCCGACGCCACCACTCAGGTGTACATTTTTCCCGATCTGGGCACAACTTCCAACAGTAGCCCAGGTATCGACCATGGTTCCGCTGCCGACATATGCACCTATATTGACATAGCTCGGCATGAGGAT
>CALMKY010000557.1 GCA_937867195.1 uncultured Saprospiraceae bacterium
CTGAAGGATGGATTCTAAATCTGAAATCCTTATTTTATTTATTGAAATAGCCTGATTTTGAATAGCTTTTCTCGCCTCTGATTTGGATGAACAGATATTGCTTTCAGCTAACAGATCGATGATGGATTTGCCAAGAATCGCTTCTTTATTCAAATGAAAAGTCGGTATTTCCTGCGAGAACGAACGGAACACTTCTTCATTCAATCCTAATAAATATTCATTATTTAATTTGTTATTGAATAATAATTCACTTACTGTCATTGCTGACATATAAGATTGATCGCTGTGTATTCTGCGAGTCAACTCTTCAGCCAGTTCTTTCTTAACTTGTTGAGGATTGGTGGATATCATATTGGTCAAAGATTCGACTTCTTCTTTTGATTTGAGAGAGAATATCCTAAGAAATTTTTCCATGTCCTGGTCATCTGCATTGATCCAAAACTGATAAAATTTATACGGACTGGTTAAATTGGGATCCAGCCAGATATTCCCTTCTTCCGACTTGCCAAATTTTTTTCCGTCTGATTTAGTCAAAAGGGGAGAAGTCAGTGCATGGACTTCGGCATCTTGTGTATTGCGTCGAATAAATTCAGTACCGGCTGTAATATTTCCCCATTGGTCGCTACCTCCCATTTGTAAAGTACATCCGTACTGTTTAAACAGGCAATAGTAATCATATCCTTGTAATAACTGATAACTGAATTCTGTAAACGAAATACCGGTTTCCAATCTTTTTTGTACTGAATCTTTAGACAACATATAATTCACGGTAAGATATTTTCCTACTTGCCTTAAAAAATCAAGCACATTGAAATTTTTATAGAAATCATAGTTATTGACAAAGATTGCATTATTGATTCCTGCATCAAATTCAAGGAATTTAGTGAATTGCTTTCGTTGGAATTCCAGGTTTTGATCTAATTCTTCTTCGGTTTTGAGCTCGCGTTCTTTGTCTTTTCCTGATGGATCTCCTATCCGACCCGTGGCTCCTCCCATGAGAACAATTGGTTTATGACCACTCATTTGAAAATGTTTTAACAGCATGATCTGTACATAATTGCCTATTGTCAATGAAGGTGCCGTAGGATCAAATCCAATGTATCCTGTCATCATCCCTTTTGTCAAGGCAGTTTCCAACCCTGGTGTCTTATCATGCATCAGGCCTCGCCATAAAAGTGTATCGAGAAAATTCATATTTATCGCTTTGAATGATGCAAAAGTAGGACATTTGCACCGGATGAATCATTGGGATATAGCGCGAAGATTAATGAATTATGAAAGGGGAAGTTTTGTCCGATTTATCCTCAGATTGGCGTATATCTGTACAGCGCTTTCAATATCGGTCATGATCGTAGCCAATGCGGTCATTACAGGATTTAATAAAGAAATTTCAGATAAAATATTTGGCTTTTGGGGGCATATCCAGATAAACAGCATTCACAGTTCGCAAATGAATGTGAGCCATCCCATCGGTTATGATTCTTTGTTTGTAAAAGCACTTGATTCAATTCCGGGGATTCGACATCACCAGACTTTTGCTTTCATTCCGGCGGTCATTACAGCGGGTGAAGAAATGGATGGTTTGATCCTGAAAGGAATAGGCAATGACTTTGACTGGGCATTTTTTGAAAAGTACCTGGTCAGTGGAAGCGTTGCAGCGTTTCGTGATTCGAGCCATCACAATTTGATGTTGTCACAATCATTAGCGAACCGATTAAAGTTAACAGCCGGTGAAAAGAGCAGAGTCAATTTCGTCATCAACCAGGAAGTAATTCCCCGTACTTACTATATCAGCGCGATTTATAATACCGGTTTGGAAGAATATGATCAAAAGCTGGCTCTTTGTAATATCGATGAAATTAGAAAGCTTGCGAATTGGAAGCCCGATCAAATCGGTGGCTATGAATTGTTTTTAAACGATATCAGCCAATCCGATTCGATAGCCGACCAGATTTATGAAAATCATTTAAATCAGGATATGTTTATTGAAACCATTCGCCAGAAGTTTCCAAGCATATTTGATTGGCTTAACCTTCAGAACACCAATCAATACGTGATCCAGGCCTTGATGCTGGTAGTGGCATCCATTAACCTGATCACGGTATTGCTAATCCTGATTTTAGAACGGACCCGGATGATCGGTACTTTCAAAGCACTGGGAATGAAAAACCGGGCATTAAAATCTATTTTTCTTATCCATGCTTTTCAAATATTGTTAAAAGGCATCGGCTGGGGGAACGTGATTGGCTTCCTCATTTGTTGGATACAGAAATATGGCAAAGTGTTGAAACTAAACGAACAGGATTACTATCTAAAAGTAGCTCCCATCCACATCCATCTTCCGACAGTGCTTTTGATTAATTTGGGGGCCATTGTGCTTACGATGCTGATCCTGATCATACCCATTGGTTTGATCGGCAGAGTTTCTCCCTTAAAAGCGATTGGATACAGATAGGAATGCGTAGGAAATATATTGATTGTATCATGTACTATAAGATCCGGGTCAAAAGACTTTTGGTTCACATTTTTTTACCTGTCAGGGATCCATTCTTAAAATATAAACTTTCAACGAATCAATTTATTTCTTTTCTTATTCATTATTTGTTTGAAATCCCTCTGCTCATGCTGGATGTAGCCTGTGTGCCTGAAATGATTTCTGTCATTCAAACCCTCAC
>CALMKY010000558.1 GCA_937867195.1 uncultured Saprospiraceae bacterium
GTATACCTACAACGACACCAAACTTAAAGCACACACAAAATTCGTGGATTCAGGGTTTATCCAGATGTTTACATTTCCGTTAATTCAGGGAGATAAATCTACTTGCCTGAATGATCCAACCTCGGCAATCTTGACACAGAGCCTGGCGAAAAGGTTGTTTGGTGAAGACGATGCAATGGGCAAAACCATCAAAGTTGATAATCAATATTTGTTTACAGTAAAAGGGATCCTTCAGGATATACCTAAAAACACCGAATTTGATTTTGAATGTTTATTGCCATTTTCATTTATGAGAATACACAATATGGAAAGTAGTTTTTGGGGCAATAATTGTACGACCACCTGGGTCATGCTAAGACCCAATACTGATTTGGAAAAACTTCAATCGAAGATTAAAATGCTTCGTAAAAAATATGATTCAGGTTCTTCAGATTGGGAGACCTTCCTATACCCGCTGAGCAGATTGTACATCCATGGAACATTTAAAGAGGGTATTGAACAGGAAGGAAGAATGCAAAACATCAAAATCTTTTCAATCATTGCTTTGTTTATTTTGTTGATAGCCTGTATTAATTTTATGAATTTGAGTACCGCACGCAGTGAGAAGAGGGCAAAAGAAGTTGGTGTTCGTAAAGTATCCGGTGCGTACCGATCGTCCCTGATCAGGTTGTTTTTATATGAGTCCATTTTGATTTCAGTGATTTCCGGCCTTCTGGCATTGCTCTTGATTTATATTGCACTTCCATTTATTAATGATTTATTAGGTAAAAAGATCAGCCTGGAATACAGCACCCGGTTTTTTATGTTCTCCTTACTGCTTGTTTTGCTGAGTGGACTATTGGCCGGATCCTATCCTGCATTTTTTCTCTCAAAATTTAATCCGGTGGCTGTATTAAAAGGAAGTTTCAAAAATATTGGTGCAAGTGTGACACCGAGAAAAATTTTAGTTGTTTCACAATTTGTTTTTTCAATAGCATTGATCATTGGCACCATCATCATTAAAAGACAATTGGATTATACTCAGGAACGATCATCAGGATATGACAAAGATCATTTGGTATATCATGCCATAGAAGGCGATATGCAAAAAAACTATGAAGCCATCAAAAATGACTTGATTCAGTCAGGACTGGCATCTTCCGTTACGAAGACCTTTTCGCCAATCACGGAAGGTTGGAGTAATTCCGGAGGAATGACCTGGCAAGGCAAAAATCCGAATGAAAAAACCATGATCGTCAGATTCGGAGGTGACGATGCAGTAATAAAAACCTTGGGTATGCAGCTGGTTCAAGGCAGGGATTTAGATCTTAAAAATTTTCCTACCGACAGCGATGGTATTATCATTAATCAGGCTGCTCTTAGCTTGATGGGTTTCAAAGATCCGATTGGCCAAATTATAAATGATGGGGATATGAATTTCCATGTAATCGGAGTGGTAAAAGATTTTATTCTGATGTCTCCGTATAAACCGGTCAAACCAATTGTGATTGCCGGAGCTAGATTGGAAGGAAATATCCTGCATGTCAAATACAATCATCAAAAAAGTATAAAAGAAACCCTTGCTGCCGCTGAACAAATCTTCAAAAAATACAATCCCAATTATCCTTTTAATTATCATTTCGTAGATGTAGAATATGAGAAGAAATTCAACGATGAAAGGCGGATGTCCGAATT
>CALMKY010000559.1 GCA_937867195.1 uncultured Saprospiraceae bacterium
TTATCACGTCAGGTGTATGGGCTGTCGGTTTATATTCAACTCCTACGGGTGATAAAACCACTAGTTTCAGTACGGTCACGATGACATTGACTTCATCATTGTATGGAGGCTCAGTAACGGTTTATGATAATAGCAAAACCACATTTGGTAGCTGGACTTCTCAAGGGATTGTGTATTACGGTGTCCCAACCAGTGAGTCTGTAAGAGAATGGAGTTTTAACCTGGATAAATCCTATGCCAAGCTAAATAAATCTTGGTTAATACGTAAAATCGGAGCCAACTATGTAATTTATGATTCTGCCAACCCAGCCGAACTGGGCACCCTGGTCTTGGTTAAGAAATAAGATTTTTAACCTTATAAAGTGTCTGATAGGATCGAATCTAATATCAGACACTTTTTTTTATGAAATAATATTCAATTTACTTGGATGTACTCATGACCATTTTTAGATTCAACCTGGCCCCTACATCCAGGATATCGACCAGGTCTTGAATTGTCAGATTTTTAGCTATTCGTAAGATACAGGTCTTATCATCGTTGCGAATAGTGGCTTCATTGAGTACTTTTTCAAGATTCGCTAAAGGGATCTCTTCAGTATTCAGAAAATATTTATGATCTTCCGTCACGGTCACGGTGATGGGTTGTTTCGCAATCGTGGTGGAATTGGAAGATTTAGGAAGAAGTAGTTTAATCACATTGGGATTTGCCAGCGTGGAAATGATCAAAAAGAACAACATCAGGAAGAACATGATGTCATTCATCGCCGTCATGGAATCTTCATCATGGAAGATTCTCCTTTTGCGTGAAGTAATTCCTGACATACTTAAGAAGGTTTATTGATTCCTTTAATAAATTCAAGTACTTCTTTCTGCAAGTAAAATGAAAACGTATCCACCTTAGCCAATAAAAAATTGTACCCAATGTAGGCGATTGCACCGACGATAAGACCACCTACCGATGAAATCATTTTTTGATACAGACCCTGAGAAATAGTCCCGATCGAAATATCTGCCGTTTGCGATATACTATGGAAAATAGTAATGACCCCAAGGATCGTACCTATGAAACCCAATCTGGGGGCAAGACCCGAAACAATCGAAATGTACCCGATCTTGGATTCCATAGCCGAAAGTTCAATATTGGATTGTGTCGTGAGTGCTTTCTCGACATATTCAATTGGTTTACCCAAACTGTCAATGCCAGCTTGAATTACATTACTCAAAGAAGAATTGGTTTGTTTGCAAAGATGGCTTGCTGCATCGATGTTTCCTTGCTGCAAATTATACATCACGTTGCGAATAAGGTTTTCATCCATTTTTGAACGGTTACGGATATACAAATACCTCTCAATGATGTAGTAAATGGAGATCAATGATAAAATCATCAATGGGATCATGACGATACCACCTTTCATGATGAGCTCGACCGGTCTGAAGGTAGCTGGTTGGCCTAAGGCCGCTGCGCTGTCTGCAGCATGCATGGCAACAGTTTGGAACAATAAAATCATATTATGATAAAATATTATATGACAAAAATAAGAAAATCTGTGAATTGTGTAATGGTACTCGTAAAATAATCATATCAGTGAGATCATTTGCCTGGAATTCAGATACTCCAACGGACACGGATTTTGAATTATTTTATAAGTTCAGCTGACGAGAGTATTTTTGACGATCTATTAACAAGAAATGAATCCCGCATCTATCAAGGCTACATATTTCGAAACAATTCAATTTCTGTACACCAAATTACCAATGTTTGAACGCAGTGGCCCGGTTGCATTTA
Organism: uncultured Saprospiraceae bacterium; assembly: GCA_937867195.1. Lineage (GTDB taxonomy): Bacteria > Bacteroidota > Bacteroidia > Chitinophagales > Saprospiraceae > JADJLQ01. Next base: position 1,787 of record CALMKY010000559.1, read on the forward strand.
AAAAAGATCTGACCAATACCCTGGCACTTTGCCAGCGGTTGGGAAATCCTCAATTAGAATTTAAATCAATTCATATAGCCGGCACCAATGGCAAAGGATCTGTCTGCAGTATGTTGGCTTCCATTTTGATGGAAGCCGGTTACAAAACGGGCTTGTACATGTCGCCTCATTATAAGGATTTTGGTGAACGGATTCGGGTAAACGGTAAATATATTAACCGGACCTATTTTATCGAATTTGTGCAAAAGCATCAGGATCTGATCCAAGAAATCAAACCTTCTTTTTTTGAGATCACCGTGGCACTGGCTTTTAAATATTTTGCAGATAAAAAAGTAGACATTGCCATTATAGAAACCGGCTTAGGTGGCAGGCTGGACAGTACCAATGTAATCACGCCGATGATGAGCATCATTACCAATATTGGATACGATCATCAAAATTTGCTGGGCAATACATTACCTAAGATTGCCGCAGAAAAAGCTGGGATCATTAAAGAAAAAGTACCGGTTTTAATTGGTGAATTCCAACCGGATGTGATGTCAGTATTTGAGCGAAAAGCAAAGTCTATGAATAGCCAATTAAGAATAGCATCAAAACTTGGTAAAGTCATGACCCAGGTGACTACCTCACGATACGTGTATCGGACTGCATCGAAAAAATATACCAAGCTGGACATGCCCTTTCACGGAATCTACCAGGAAAGAAATATCAATACGGTTATTCAAACCATTGATTGGATAAATGAATTAAATTTAATAAAAATTGGCAAGAAAGCTTTGCTGGATGGATTAAAGCATATCGACCGGAATGTCCCTCTGATCGGGAGATGGCAGATTTTGAATACGAAACCCTGGATTGTTGCCGAAGCGGCTCATAACTTAGATGGCATCAGAATGCTAACTGTTAAAATAAGAAACCTTAAATCAAAAAAACTTCACATTGTTTTTGGTACGGTAAAAGATAAGGATATAACTCCAGTATTAAAATTATTGCCCAAAGATGCCTTATATTATTTTGTTAAAGCGGATTTACCCAGAGCCATGGATGATCGTATATTATTGGAGAAGGCAAATTTATTCAGATTGCAAGGAGCTGCATATGGCCCTGTCAAATCCGGGCTGTCGGCAGCAAAAAAAAATGCTCGTAAGAATGAAGCGATCATTATTACAGGCTCCATATTTGTTGTTGGAGAGGTTATTTGATACCTTCCCCTTTCAAATTGGTCCTGTTGATTTGAAACTCAGTAAAAATCTTTTCATTATTGCGATCTATGATCATGCGGTACATTCCATCACTAAGGGTTTTAAGGTCAGCGTGTACTTCGTTACGGTCCTGAATGCCTTTTATATTCAATGATTTTCCGGAGTAATCTCTGATCTCAAATCTCAATACATCAAATTGGTTTTTAAGTCGTATGACCATTTGATCCTGAATTAGATCTTGATAAATCTCAAATGGGCTGTCTTTATCTTTATGGATGGAAATAAATGACTGTTTGGTCACTGAGTTGTTGACTAAAGTGGATTTGGCAGATTGCGCACTAAGAGAAAGAATACCTGATGTGGAGATCATTAAAATTGAAATTAGCTTTTTCATATAAGAATTATTATTTTGTTATAAATATTGAGTTTCAATTAGTTATATTTTATATATCTTATTGTAAATCAAAGATAATAAACATTATTAAAAATCGTAATATGTTTTAAACTTTTTTTTATTTTTTTTCATGAATAACAGGAAAATTGTTTTAGGTATCACGGGGTCCAGTGGAGCGGTATATGCTCAGACCCTGATACATCAATTATGTGAAATACCTGACCAATGGGATCAGGTCGGCATCGTAATGAGTAAAAATGCTTTGATCAATTGGGACCTGGAAGTAAATGAGCAATTCAGAGTACCGGACAAGATGAAACTGTATGAATCCAATGATTTTACAGCACCCTTTGCTTCAGGCTCTGCTCGCTATGGCACCATGATCATCTGTCCTTGTTCGATGGGATCTCTCGCACGGATAGCAAGTGGCATCTCACAAGATTTATTGACCAGAGCAGCAGATGTAATGATTAAAGAAAGGCGAAGGTTGATCTTAGTCCCAAGGGAAACCCCTTTAAGTTTAGTTCACCTCCGGAATATGGTCTCGATTACAGAGTCCGGGGCCATGGTTGTTCCTGCTATCCCTTCATTTTATTCAAATCCCCAATCCAAGCTGGATGTAATCAAAACAGTCACCAATCGGATTCTGGACCTGGCAGGTTTTGAAATCAAAACAGTACGTTGGGGCGATGACTCAGTGTAATCAATGACTCCAAACCATCGAAGGTACCCTCTCAGTCTTTCCGTATAAGTTTAAGATCCTTGTTTACGGCGATGGCTGCATTGATTTCAAAACAGGTAATGATGATAAAACAGTTGAGTTGGATATAAAGCAGTATGATGATCAATGCTCCGATCGGGCCATAAATCAGGTGGAAAGATCCCCAGTGATTAATGCTGTATTGAAAAATCAGGGATATGATGATCGAAATTAATGTCGCCATTGAAGTGCCGGGTGCAAAAAAATTAAACTTTCTTTTGACCGAAGGTCCATACCGATAGATGAGAAAGTAGATACATTGGAACAGGATGATCGAAATAGCCCAACGGAAAATGGTAAACACCACGGTTGAATATTTTTTCAGAAATAAAAACCGGATAACTAAATCATTTTTAACGATGACGATTTTTTTCTTACTGAAATAATTCACCAGGAAGTTCCAGATTTCATTCCCGAAAATTAAAATAACGACAGACGTGATGACCAATAAAGCAACTAAAAAAACCAATCGTAAAGCATCCAATCTCTTTTGAAAAAAATTTCTTTT
>CALMKY010000560.1 GCA_937867195.1 uncultured Saprospiraceae bacterium
AACAGAGATAATGGTAATCCCATCTATCCAATCAACGAGGTACCGGTCGATACCATGAGTTCCATGCCTGGAGAAAAGCCCTGGCCAACACAACCATTTCCGGTGGCACCACCCCCTTTTGCAAGACAAGGCTTTAAAGATGAATACATCAGCCGCAATACACCCACCTCATATCAATATATCAAAGATGAGATTGCCAAACATCAATACAAGACCGGTATTTATGAACCTCCTTCTGTATCGGGTTCATTATTATTACCAGCTGCGCACGGTGGTGGTAATTGGGGAGGTGCATCGTACAATGCCGGTACTGGTATGTTATTTGTCAATTCCATCGATATGCCATGGTATTTTGCACTAGTAGAAAACAAAACACTGGCAAATAATAATAATCTTTCCGGTGGATCATTGTTCAAAATATATTGCGCCAGTTGCCATGGAATGAATTTGAAAGGCACCGCGATTGCTCCTGATATTTCTCAAAAAGTCATAGCCTATACACCTCAAAAAATAGAAGATATTATGAAGCGTGGACAGGCACCCATGCCATCTTTTAGACATCTTCCGCAGCAGCAAATCAGTAATATAATTGCTTTCCTCAAGGGTACTAAGGAGCAAACTAATTTTCATGATAACGAAGTTAAAACCGATAGCAATGAGCCATATACATTTGCCGGATATAATTTTTATAAAGATTCAAGTGATCTGCCTGCCGTGAAACCTCCATTTGGTACCTTGACCGCTATTGATATCAACAAAGGTGAGATCGCCTGGCAAGTACCGTTGGGTGAAAATGAAAAGCTTTTAAAATTAGGAGTAAAGAATAGTGGTGATTTTAATCGCGGAGGAGGATTTGCGACTGCAGGAGGTCTGTATTTTATTGCTGCTACCCTGGATAAAAAATTAAGGGCTTTTGACCAAAAAGATGGTAGAGTTATCTGGGAAAATGATTTACCTGGTATGGGATCATCGATCCCCAGCACGTATGCAGTCAATGGAAAACAGTATGTGGTAGTTGCTTTGAGCCCAAACCATGAAAATCATTTTAAGGGTGGATACATCGCCTTTGGATTGTAATCAAAAGCATCCCGGGTTTTTCCTTTTTGCCACATTTGTTTAAAAAAATGATACTTAACCAATACCATCTTTCCCTTATTTTGTGCCCTTCTATTCATGGGTATATTGGATTCATGGTTTGGTAAGAAAAGGGATATCATTGATAACAATGGATTTGAAGCTCATTTGGGGAGATTCAGCGATGTCTATAAAACTCCGGATCAATACAATGCCTGGGATAAATCGGTAGAGTATTTTGAAAAACATGAATACGAACACTCCCTGATTGAATTTTTACATTATCTAAACAATCCGGACAAAGACAATGTCATCCTCAACAATCAGCAAAATATAAAGGACGGTTTTGAATTAGTTCAGGGCTCCAAATCGATCCTGGGAAAAATAAAGAATGGAAGACTTCTGTTTACTGTGGAAGTAGCGTATGTAGAGCATTTGCACATAGGATTTATGCGTCGCTTACTTGATCTTAATTATGAGCTTAAATATGTACGGTATGGTTTATCCGATTCCCAAATGATCACATTGTTATTTGATACGATGATGGAGGATGCATTTCCGTATAAATTGTATTATGCACTCAAAGAGCTTGCCCTTCACGCTGACAAACACGATGATTTATTACTAAATGAATTTGATTTTCTCAAACCGATTTCTAGTCATAAACTGAAACCATTGAGTGAAAAGGAGAAAGCATTCAAACTTGCCTATTATAGAACCATCCTTGCTCAAGCGATGCAACAGGTGGAAAAAGGAAGGTTAAAACCTGATCAATACCCGGCTGCAAACAGTTATATATTATTAGCCGCATTATACAAACTGGATTATTTAATAAAGCCGGAAGGATCCCTGATCGATGCGATTGAAAAAGTCCATAAATCCTATTTTGGTCCTGAACAGAAAAATCAACATCAAAAGCTGAATCAATTAAGCCAGGAATTTGCCAAACTCTCCAGGTTGACAGATCCATTTATATCCAATGATTTGTACAATGGGATATTCACCTTCGGGGTCACCTCTCCGGCCAATATGTCTATGATCAAAGAAATCATAGAAAGGGAATTTAGAAACATTGGCTGGTATATAGATAATCAGTACCCCGAATACGCTATTGCGATCGTTGAATATACTGTTGGATTGTGTTTGTTTAATCATGCTGTTCCAAGTGTGATCAGAAAGCTGTTTACCATTGTATATCGGATTACCGAGCCGGATTATTTTATAACGATTCAAAACCATCCGCCTTTAGTAGACCCACGGGGTCAGGTAGATAAGCAGAGCATTAAAACAGAATTAACCAGAATAGAAAAAGAATACAAATCTGAATATCCAGCCTTGGTATTGGACAGCAAATTGCTTTCCTATGAGAGTATCTGCCATTTTGTATATTCATTCGTTATGATGATTTCACGATTGTCCATGAGTAAGTCCAGATGAAAGGGATCATTGAACTATATAAAGATATTGTGGTACAAATCGCGACGCCGTATAGTACCGGTACCGGATTTGTATTGCCCCATGAGCACATCATCGTTACCAACGAACATGTCGTCAGGGATAATAGTGAGGTCGTCATTGAGGGGAAATTGATCGCAAAACAAATGGCCAAGGTAATTTATCTGGATCAAAAATATGATTTAGCCTTTATCAAAGCTCCTTCTTTCCATCTGGAGGAGGAAATCACGATCGAGCGCATTCAGCAGCTTCACGAGGGAGATGTGGTGATCGCCGTCGGGCATCCCTTTGGATTAAAATACACCGCTACGCAAGGTATTGTTTCCAATACGATGCACATTCAAAACGATATACAATATATACAACACGATGCCGCTCTCAATCCGGGCAATAGCGGGGGTCCATTGATCAACGATCAGGGACGCATCGTCGGAGTAAATACGTTTGTGATTCAAAATGGAAACAGTATTGGTTTTTCACTACCGGCAAATTATTTATTCGACACACTATCGGCATTCAAAGAAGGCAACCTGCATGAAGCCACTCGTTGCAATTCATGCTCCAATATTGTTTTTCAAAAAGCAGGTCAGGGGCCTTATTGTATTCATTGCGGTTCAAAAATAAAATATCCTTCCGACGCAATACCATATGAAGCGGTGGGCATACCACGAACCATCGAAGAAATTTTATACAAACTTGGATTCCAGGTAAATCTTTGTCGCCGCGGACCGAATAGTTGGGAGCTCACTCATGGGTCTGCTATCATTGAGATTGCATATCATGATCAAAGCGGTCTGATTCTGTGTGATGCCACCCTGTGTTTATTACCCAAGACACATATTCAGGAGTTATATGAATATTTATTAAAACAAAATTATCATATCACTCAATCCAGCTTGGCATTAAGAGGAAGTGAAATTATATTATCAACCATTATTCTGGACAGGCAGTTAGAAGTAAATTCAGGTAGCCAACAAATCAAATCATTAATGAAGCAAGCCGATCACTTTGATGACCAATTGGTCAATAAATTCGGTGCTATCTGGAAATCTGACGATTGATCTCGTCTGGTAAGTAAACAAATGTGGTGATTTCCTAAATGTCTGGATTATTACAGTGCTTTACGCAGCCTGGCTACCGGAATTCCTAATTGCTCACGGTATTTGGCGATGGTACGACGGGCGATATTATACCCTTTGCGTTCAAGGGTTGTTTTAATTTTTTCGTCAGACAATGGTTTGCGCTTAGGTTCGCCGGTAACCATATCGGAGATGATTTTTTTGACTTCAAGCGTCGATACTTCTTCGCCTTCCTGATTTTGTAGCGATTCAGAGAAAAACTCTTTCAGTCTTTTCGTGCCGTATTCCGTCTGTACAAATTTACTATTGGCCACTCGCGATACCGTCGAAATATCATATCCTGAAATATCCGAGATGTCTTTTAAGATCATGGGTTTAAGTTTGCGTTCGTCACCGGTCTTGAAATATTCCTGCTGATACTGCATGATGGCATACATCGTTCGATACATGGTATCCTGTCGTTGACGGATCGCATCGATAAACCATTTAGCACTGTCTATTTTTTGCTTGATAAACAGCACGGCTTCTTTGGCTTGCCTGGATGTTTTATTGGTTTTATACGTTTCACGATAGGATTGTAATAGATTTTTATATTGTTCGCTGATGTGGAGGTCCGGAGCATTGCGGGCATTGAGTGAAAGCTCTAAGGAACTTTCTGTATTGGTAATAATAAAATCAGGAACTATATATTGTACATTTTGACTATGAGATTCGTTAAACGCAGATGCCGGTTTGGGATTGAGTTTGAGTATCTCCTCCATGACATCTTTAAGATCTTCTTCATTTAGATTCAGACCTCGTTCGAGTTTATGAAAATGTTTTTTGGTAAATTCTTCAAAATAATTGGCGAGTACTTCATGTGCCAGGCTGAGTCTTCTTTGTTGATCTGTAGGAGTACCAGACTTATTGAGTTTGTTTTTTAATTGTATGATCAGACATTCCTGCAAATCACGTGCCCCCACTCCGGCTGGGTCAAATTGCTGAATGGACTTGAGTATATGTAAGATGTCTTTACGGGTGGCTTCGATATTTTGAGTAAACAATAAATCATCGATGATAGCTAATGGATCCCTGCGCAAATAACCGTCGTCGTCAATGCTGCCAATGATTTGGACGGCGATTTTATAATCACGATCATTGCGATTTAGCATGGAGAGTTGACTCATGAGATATTCATGAAAGGTGCGTTCTACCGGTACCGGTGATTGTTTTTCCGTTTCGATATTGCTGGATATTCCTGTATTGAGTTTGTAGGTCGCCGGATCGTCCTCGAGATAATCCATGATGTATTCATCCAGGATTTCATCCTTTTCATTTTGCTCATCACTGTTTTTATCATCTTCCAGGTCAAAGACATCTACTGGTTCGTCTTCATCGCCTTCTTCTAAGGCAGGATTGATTTCGAGTTCTTCTTTGATGCGCTGATCGAGGTTGACACTCGGTATCTGCAATAACTTCATGAGCTGAATCTGTTGCGGAGACAGCTTCTGGAGCATTTTTTGTGAGATAGACTGCTTAAGCATGAGGCTTTCGGTTTTGATAAACAACGGATAGGGCAGATAGTTCCCTATCTACCATGAGCAAATATAAAGACTTATTCAACATATTATGTTTTAATTTAATATTTTTTTCTTTATATACGAATATTTTGAAT
>CALMKY010000561.1 GCA_937867195.1 uncultured Saprospiraceae bacterium
TCGAATTAAAGATTGAAACTTTCGAACGAGTATGGCAGGCATACCTGGATACCGTAGAATTGCCCACGTTAAAAGCAATCTTATCACAGGCAGAATTGGTTTTGGAAAATACCAAACTATGGATTAAAGTAGGATCCAATCATTCAAAGAATATCATTCACCTCGAGCATCAATTGCTTGAAAAACTTAGAAAATCAGTCTCGGATAAAAGATTGGAAATCGCCATTGTATTGGATCCTGAAAAAGCCAAATTCAATGAAGAGCCCAAAAAAGTATTGACCAATAAGGAAAAATATGAATTGATGCGTGAAGCGAATCCGGCAGTGGATCTATTGATTAAGGAATTAAAACTAAAAATAGATCACGGGGCCTGATCCCTTTTAATACATTCGCAGATGCTCTGGAAATACATTATTAAACCTATTCTGTTTTCAATCAACCCCGAAGCGGCACATCACCTGACCTTCGGTTTATTGAATTTTGCCTTCAGGATTCCTGGTGTGAAATCCTTGTTTTATAGAATATTTCAATCAAAATATAATCACCCAATCATTTTATTTGGATTGAAATTTAAAAATCCCGTGGGACTTGCTGCAGGATTGGATAAAGACGGTAAATACATCATACCCTTGGCTTCATTGGGATTTTCTCATATTGAAATCGGCACGGTGACACCCAAACCCCAACCTGGCAACGATAAGCCGAGATTGTTTAGAATCTTGCAAGATCAAGCCTTGATCAACAGGATGGGTTTCAATAATGAAGGTGCGGAAGCAATGGCTACAAGGTTACAAAAACTCGATAAGCCTAAAGATCTCATTCTGGGTATCAATATTGGTAAAAACAAAACTACTTCCCTTGAGGATGCTTGGAAAGACTACGTGGCCTGTTTTGAGCTATTGCATCCCTATGCTGATTACTTTACCATCAACATCAGTTCACCCAATACACCCGGATTGAGAGGTCTTCAGGACAAAGAACCTTTATTGATTTTATTGAACGCCGTGCAAACCATCAATAAAAAACTGATCCATCCCAAACCAATCCTCTTGAAAATAGCACCTGATTTGGAGGATTTACAATTAAAAGAAATCAAACAAATTGCCATTGAAACCGGCATGTCGGCTGTCATCATGGGCAATACTACATTGGATAGAACAAATTTGAAGACCAATGCATCAATAATAAATCAAATCGGGGCCGGAGGATTAAGCGGGGCTCCTTTAAGAAACAAGTCAAATCACGCATTAGCTGAATTAAAAAAGGAAATGGGTACCATTCCATTGATCGGGGTAGGAGGCATCCTGCATGAAGCAGATGCCAAAGAGAAAATCAAGCTGGGTGCGGATTTAATCCAAGTTTATACCGGCTTTATTTATCGTGGGCCGGGATTTGTAAAATCTATTTTAGAAACTTTGAATTAATATTACGAAACTTATTTTACGGTATGGATCAGATCAATAAAAACCTCGCGCTCATCGCTCACGATGGGAAAAAACTGGAAATGGCTTCATTTATTTTTCGCAATCATGTCAAACTCAAAAACATGAATCTATGGGCAACCAATACAACGGGTACCTATATCGAGAAAGAAGGTATTCCGGTGATAAAACTTTTATCTGGCCCAAAGGGCGGCGATGCGCAGATGGCTGCTATGGTGGCTGAGGGTAAGCTCGATGCTGTTATTTTTTTTCGGGATCCACTGGATGCACATCCTCACGAACCCGATATCCAGATGCTCATGCGGGTATGTGATGTTTATAATGTACCACTGGCGACAAACCCTGCGACCGCAAGCATGATTCTGGAAGCAATATGTAAGTGAATGTAATTTCCTATGCTATAAATAAAAACCAAATTATTTTCTACTTAAAGATCTCTTTACTGACATCTTATAATGGATCAAAGAACAAGGTTGACCCAGTGAAATTAATTGAAATTGAATTTGTATAATTGTATCATTAATCAAAACGTTTTATGAAACCGGCTCTGGCATTCATTCTATTCAGCAGTATTTTAATTCTCAATTCCTGTAAGGATAAATTATGCGATGAACCGAATACAATCCATATCCCGGACACGAAGGATTCCAAGCTTACATTTCATTGGCAGGTGTGGACGAGTCCAAACCCAAATCCATCTAATGCCAAACCAGTTGCTTCTCCCCTTGAAGACAATGCCTTTATAGAACTGCACGATAGTGTAAATACTTCGATTGCATTGGTGGCAGAAGATCCGAAAGCAGGCGTAAAATGTGTAAAAATTACAGAGGCATCTTATGTCGTGGCCTGCTCCAATGCGGATAAGACTTTGTCAGAAGCAAGAGCCAAGCTACCAGCTATCGAAATTTGTAAATCCGGTAAGACCTGTTGTCTGATATCTCAGCAAGCAAGTGTTGAAAATATTGGCCAATACATCAAATGCAAGGAAGGGAAAACATTCTACAGCGGTCGACTGCAATTAACCGGGATCGTTGAAAGTTGTGCAGGTAATTCCCAGGTGATGGCCTTATCGATAGGATTTAAAAAATAATCCGCACCACGATGGTTAAGAAGTTGATGGTACCACCCGGATGATGCCTGGGTTTTTTATGTTATTTCTTTCCTTCCAGCCCGACATTTAATTTACCAGCTACATATCCTAGATATCATTAAAGTAATTCGTCCTATGCCATGTCGGATATTTTTATTAGTTATTCCAGTGAAGACAAAAGCCTGGTCAAATATCTTGTAGATCTTCTTCAGCAAAAAGGTTGGTCGGTATGGTGGGATCATCAGATTCCAATTGGAAAACATTTTGATGAAGTAATTGAAAAAGAACTGGAAGAAGCTAAATGTGTCATTGTCATTTGGACAAAACGTTCGGTTGCGTCAGAATGGGTAAAAAGCGAGGCAAGTGAAGCCGCTTCAAAAAGTAAATTGGTTCCCATCCTTCTCGAAAACGTAAATCTTCCAATTAATTTTAAAAGAATAGAGGCAGCTCAATTGATTGGATGGCAGGGAGATCCGGATCAACCCGAACTTCAGATCCTGTATCAATCGATCGGAAACGTATTGAATCATATGAATGCACATACCGAGGCGGGAGCGCTAATTAAGAAAACTACTGGATATCATTTTGCCTGGAGTAGAAATAAATTCGTTACGTATAGCTTGCTTGCATGTTTTGGCATTATCTCTCTGGCATTCATTTGGTATTGGATTTCAAAAGATAATATCAGCGATAATATTTCATTCAGAATTGTTGATTGGAAAAACAATCCAATTACACAGGGAGAGGTGAAAATTTATCTCAATGAATATGTCAGGGAGGAATCGATCG
>CALMKY010000562.1 GCA_937867195.1 uncultured Saprospiraceae bacterium
ATTTTGATTCATCAAATGTGATCGTCGGTGCCATTGGGACTGTGGTAGCCATTGCCGCCGGTGCATTGGAATTATTTTTTTTCTTTTGGGCAAAAGAGACTTGAATGCATGCCATCAGGGAGAATACGATAAGGAATCTTTTCATTTCAAATAATTAAAGATTCCAAGATAAAAAATAAATATGGATTTTATTTTCAAAAACCCTGGTTAAGAGAATGCATGGTTTGCAGTATCAATTCTATATTAAATGGTTTTTCTCCATTCAATAAGATATATGGATCGATGCATTGGCCGACTTGACCATATTTGACAAAACTTGCCCAGATATGATCGATAAACCAATCCGGTTCCCGACCCCATCTCAAATCGTTTCTTTTTCTTTTATAAAAGATCTCTTTCGTGATGGAGACAAAAAAACGATGACTCATGGTGTCGTTCATGGATTGATCATAAAATGCAAAAATGCCTTCCAGGATCAAAATGTCGACTTGTGACCGGATTCGATTGATTTCTGATTTCCAGGAAGGCCAATCGATCGATGAAGGTATTTCCCAATCAGGGTGATTCCGAATCATTGGTAAATTCGATTTTAATGCAAAATCATCCTGATGAAGTATTTTGATTGCTTTACCTTTGAGCTTCCCGGAAAGCTGATTAGCCAATGTGGTTTTTCCGGATCTGCTGACTCCTCCAATACCTATGATCATACCTCAATTTTAATGAAAATAATATGAATCGTAAATCTATATACTTTTTTATACTCTGTACTGTATTCGTACTTCAGTGCAGCCCTTCAATGCAAATCACAAAGCCTCAGGCCGGGGATACTCTGCGGTACCCGGATGAAAAGCATTTAAAAAATGTAACACAGTTGACTTTTGGTGCTAATAATGCAGAAGCCTATTGGAGTTTTGATAGTAAACAATTGACTTTTCAATCCGATAATCCTGCATGGGGCAACGGTTGTGACCAAATATTCCGGTTGCCGCTAGGTGGTGATTATACGAAAGAGCCTGTGCACATTAGTAATGGTACTGGTCGTACTACGTGCTCTTATTTCATGCCTGGTAATAAGCAGATTTTATTTGCATCGACCCAGGCTGCAGGTAAAGAATGTCCTCCGGCACCGGATCGCTCTTCCGGCAAATATGTCTGGGCGGTCTACAATTCCTTTGATATTTATGTTTCTGATTTGGATGGCAAACAAGTAAAGCAATTGACGAATACTCCTGGATACGATGCTGAAGCAACCGTAAGTCCCAAAGGAGATAAAATCGTGTTTACCTCAGTCCGCAATGGTGACCTGGATCTCTACACGATGAATATCGATGGATCTAATGTAAAGCAGGTTACCAATATCCTGGGTTATGATGGAGGCGCCTTCTTTTCTCCTGACGGTACTAAACTAGTGTTCAGAGCTTCTCGTCCTCAGACAGAGGATGCTAAAAAGGAATATCTTGACTTATTACATCAGGATTTAGTGCAACCTCTCAATATGGAAATCTTTGTTTGCAATATGGACGGATCCAACCTGCACCAGGTTACGCATCTTGGTAAAGCCAACTGGGCTCCATTTTACCTGCCGGACAATCAGCATATCATATTCAGTTCAAATCATGCAGGTACCAGAGGTTATTCGTTTAATTTATTTATGATCAGTGAGGAGGGTACCGGATTAGAAAAAATAACTTCTGATAAGACTTTTGATGCCTTTCCAATGTTTTCTCCAAATGGTAAGTATTTGGTATTTGCCTCCAATCGATTCAATGGAGGGGGGCACGATACGAATTTGTTTGTTGCCGAATGGGTCAAGTGACCTTTTATATGTTATTTTTCCGTTACTTCGATTAATTCACTTATCTCCACATTAATCTTTATTTAATTATCATGCCAGGTTTGGAAAATTAGATGTCATTGTCTAATTTTGAGACAATATAATGTCTAATAAATCGACTGATAAAATTCACGGGAGAGGGGCTCAATTCAATCCGGCCAACCGATTTGATAAATTTCAAAAGGATGAAGGATTCATTCATGAAGACAACACGACCAAGTTCATACCGACTTTCCCGAAAGCATTGGTAAATAAAGTGGAGAGTCCTGATATACCATTCATGTTTTCTATGAATCCTTATCAGGGATGCGAACATGGATGTGTGTATTGTTATGCAAGGAATACGCATCCCTATTGGGGTTACAGTGCCGGACTTGAATTCGAGCAAAATATACTTATCAAAAAGGACGCACCGAAATTATTAAGGCAATATTTTAATAAAAGAGGATACCAACCGAATCCCATCATGTTATCAGGTAATACCGATTGTTACCAACCGGCAGAACAAAAATTTAAACTCACAAGACAATTATTGGAGATATGCCTTGAATACCGGCACCCGGTTTCCTTAATTACTAAAAATGCATTGATCACCCGAGATATTGACATTCTTTCTAAACTGGCCATAGAAAATCTAACCTGTGTGGTCATTTCAATTACGACCTTGGATGAAAAACTCAGACTTCAATTGGAGCCACGGACGTCGACGGCAAGCAAACGAATGTCAGCGGTAAAAGAATTGGCAGATCATAATATTCCGGTGTCCGTGATGATGGCTCCTGTAATTCCCGGATTGACTCTTCAGGAAATATTTCCGCTTGTAAAAAAATCGTTGGAGCACAAAGCTTATGATGTTTATTATTCAATGCTTAGGTTGAATGGTGATGTTGAACCTATCTTTAAAGATTGGTTGCAAAAAACTTATCCGGACAAATATGAAAAGATCATCCATCAAACGGAGGAAATTCACGGCGGAAGTGTATCGGATCATCGATTTCAAAAGAGAATGAAAGGGGAGGGTACTTTTGCCGAAAACATCCACCTGCAGTTTAAAATGGCAAAGAAAAAATATGGAATGCCACGCATGCGGATGCCAGTCTTAGATTGTTCTAAATTTCAGGTTCCGGGAAGTCAATTGAGTTTAGTTTTTGATCTTTAAACTAACCATTTCATTAAATCATCCGTTTCTATTTTTATGAAATGCATATTTGGAATTGTAGTTTTCTGTATTGTATTATCCTGTGCCAAGAATTCTGTTTTATACCATGATTCAGCAACGATCCTCGGACCTGATCTTCGGAAATGTGCTTGTTTTGAAAATGGCCGCTGTGGCTGTTGTGGGAATTGGATCATTCAAATAGAAGATTCTAGTTTTATTTTTAAAACCTTACCATCCGGTACTGACGTTAAATTGGAAAATACCACACATTTCCCTTTAGGTGTTTCGTTGGATTGGCATCATGATCCTGATTCTTGTGCTCGTCAATGGGGATATATTCTCGTTGATAAAATAAAGCTTCGATAAATTCAAAAATATTTAAAGACCCTTCAGATAAAAAAATCATTTTTTGTAATTGATATTCAACACGTTATACAAAGTTTGAATTCGTGTAAAATTTTTTATCTTTGCTCTGATTAAAACCAGACCTATATGATCTTTCTTGACTTTGAAAAGCCGATCGAAGATCTATTTGAAGAGCAAGCTAAGTTGCAGAAAATAGCTGATAAAGGTGAAGTCGATGTGACTGAACCCATGAAAGAGTTGGAGCAAAAAATAAAAAACGTTCGTAAAGAGATCTACGCAAATCTTAGTGGTTGGCAAAAAGTGCAGGTGTCCCGACATCCCGAAAGGCCTTATTCATTATACTACATTGATCAAATCTGTAAAAACTTCATCGAGTTACATGGTGATCGGAACATCCGGGATGATAAAGCATTGATTGGTGGTATTGGGCAAATAGACAACCAGTCCGTGGTGATCATCGGTCACCAGAAAGGAAATAATACAAAGATGCGCCAATACCGCAATTTTGGTATGGCAAATCCCGAAGGTTACAGGAAAGCATTGAGATTGATGAAACTTGCTGAGCGATTTGGTTTTCCTGTCATATCTTTTATAGATACTCCGGGAGCCTATCACGGTCCTGAAGCGGAAGAAAGAGGTCAAGCCGAAGCGATTGCACGTAACTTGTACGAAATGGCCAAGCTTCGGGTACCCATATTATGCTATATCATTGGTGAGGGTGCATCCGGAGGAGCATTGGGAATAGGATTAGGGGATCGTGTATTTATGTTAGAAAACACATGGTATACCGTGATTTCGCCAGAATCTTGCTCTTCGATTTTATGGCGTTCATGGGATTTTAAGCAGCAGGCAGCCGAAGCACTGAAATTAACTGCTGAGAATATGCTGGAGAATGGATTAATCGACGATATCGTACGAGAACCACTGGGTGGAGCCCATGCAGACCCGGATCTTATGGCGAAGACCCTTAAGAAGCACATCAAAAAAGAATTGGCCGAGATCCTGGACGAAACCCCCGACGCCAGAATTAAGAAAAGATTAAATAAATATGCGCGCATGGGACAATTTAAAAAAGTAGCTTCTACCTAAATCGGATGAATGAGAGAAGAAACTAAAGTTTTATACGGTTACCGATTTAAAGTCTTTCTGAATACTCTCAAAAGTAAATTAGCTTCCCGTCCCTCTTATAATCCTGATAAAAAAAGAATCATCCAAAAAATCGGACTATTGTTTGATGCCACAGAAATCGATGAAAAAAACGAAGTACTGGCTTTTGCCAAAATATTGGAAAATGCAGGAACAAAAGTAAACAGGCTTGGCTATCTGGATCATAGTGCAGACACCGGAGGTATTCAGTTTTGGCATTTTAATAACAGCAACCGGACATTTTATTTTATACCATCCAATTACGATGTTGACCGCTTTATGGACCTTGAGTTTGACATGTTGATCAATGCAGACTTGTCTCAAAGTTTATCGTTGCATTATATTGCCATTTTGTCTAAAGCCTATATCAAAGTAGGACCCCATTCTATATTTGATGAATATTATCACCTGATCCTGGATACACGTGATACACTCGACATAAAGCAATATCTTCGTGAACTCATATCTATATTAAACAAAGTAAGTTTTAATGGAAAACTCATCGATAAAAGGAGTCGGGACAGCGCTGGTAACCCCATTTGATGGTGATCGGATCGATCCGGTGGCGTTGAAGAAGATCATTCAATACAACCTTGCTCAAGGAGTTGATTTTTTAGTACCTCTTGGCACGACCGGTGAGACCTCTACGTTAAATGATAATGAATGCAATCATATCCTGAATATAGTGCATGAAGCAAATGATAAAAAAGTGCCCATCGTATGTGGTATGTTTGCAAAAAACAACACCTCACAGGTATTGTCCGCAATCAAGGGATTTGATTTTCATGGCATTCATTCCATTTTGATTGCTTCACCTTATTATAACAAGCCCAGTCAGGCGGGACTGTTAGCTCATTATACGGCGATTGCAGATTCCAGCCCGGTACCCGTCATTTTATACAATGTTCCTTCCCGTACGGCAGTTAATATTTCGGCCGAAACGACCTTGAGACTTGCAGAACATCCCAATATCATCGCGACCAAAGAAGCATCCGGTGACTTTAATCAAATCATGCAGATCCTGAAGCACAAACCTTCACATTTTGATGTTTTATCGGGTGACGATGCGATTACCTTACCCATGATTGCCTGTGGTTCGGTGGGCGTCATTTCGGTGATAGCAAATGCGTTTCCTGCAATTTTCAGTAGCTCAGTCCATGCTGCCCTTGCCAAGGATTATGTGCGGGCAAAAGCATTCAACGATCGGTTGTTGGATGTGCACAAATGGCTTTATATTGAAGGAAATCCTGTAGGTATAAAAGCTTGCCTGAACATTTTGGGCTATTGCAAAGACGAATTGAGATTACCACTCGTAAAATTATCAGAGGAAAATAAGCAGAGACTGGCAGAATCAATTAAAGGGTTGTACTAAGCTTCTGCACTTTCTTTGATACCGAGTTTTGCCAATGCTACCTCACTGGCTTGTTGCTCTGCATTTTTCTTATTAAAATCTTCTGCCGTGGATAATTCTTCACCATTGACGGTGACCACGACCCGATACCGGTCCCGGTGATCTTGTTTAAATTTGGAAATTACTTTGTATTGAACTTCATGACCTTGCTTTTGTCCCCATTCCAATAACCTGGATTTAAAGTTATCATCATTGGTTTCCAGATCATGGATATCAAGATATTTTCTGAAAAGACGGTTGACTACAAATTTTCGGGTGGTGTCATATCCCAATTCTAAATACATGGCTCCAATCAATGCCTCTAGAGCATTTCCCAACATAGAGGTAGATATATGCGTGCGATTGAATTCCATAAGCAATGTGTCCAGACCCATCGCATCCGCAATGTAATTCAGGGTTTTGCGCTTCACAATTTTGGATCTCATTTTGGTGAGAAATCCTTCATCTCCATTGGGATATTTATGGTACAGATATTCTGCAGAAATGCTATTGAGCAAAGCGTCGCCTAAATATTCCAATCGCTCATTATTTTGAGCCAGATCGGATAGTTCATTAAATGTACTGCGGTGGTAAAATGCTAATTTGTATAATTTTAAATTTTGTGGTGTGACCCCGGTCATGCTTTTGATACGCTTGGTAAAGTCTTTATCACTGGAAATGTATACATTAAATAATTTTCGCAGCACGATGGTTTTAATTTATACTCGCTTAAAGATAACGGATGTATTGTGACCACCAAAACCAAATGTATTGCTCAATGCGATATCGATCTTTTTTTGCTGAGCTTCATTAAATGTAAGATTGATTCTGGGGTCGATTTCCGGATCATCCGTAAAGTGATTGATGGTGGGAGGGATAAAATCATGATTGATGGCATGAATACAGGCAATGGCCTCAATGGCACCGGCAGCCCCCAACAGATGGCCCGTCATACTTTTGGTAGAACTGATATTCAGGTTAAAGATATGATCTCCAAAAATGGATTGAATAGCTTTTACTTCTGCTATATCACCAAGGGGCGTCGAAGTTCCATGTACGTTGATATATTGCACGGCTGTTGAATTGAGTTTTGCATCGGCCAATGCTTTTTTCATTACCAATAAAGCACCGCGACCTTCCGGATGAGGTGCAGTGATATGATAAGCATCTGCAGAAGAAGCGCCACCGATGATCTCAGCATAGATTTTGGCTCCCCGCGCTCTTGCATGCTCATATTCTTCCAATACCAATCCTCCTCCACCTTCACCGAGTACGAAGCCGTCACGATCTTTATCAAAAGGCCGTGAAGCCGTTTTCGGGTCATCGTTTCTTTCCGACAATGCTTTCATGGCATTGAACCCGCCTACTCCGGTAGGTATGACCGTAGCCTCAGATCCTCCGGAAATCATGACATCTGCTCTACCCAATCTTATTTCATCAACAGAATTTAGAATGGCGTGATTGCTGGAAGCGCAGGCAGAGACGGTACCGTAATTAGCACCTCTAAAACCGTAATGTATGGAAATATAGCCGGCCGCGATATCCGAAATCATACGAGGTATCAGAAAGGGATTGTATCGTGGAGTGCCATTCCCGCGGGCAAAATCTATTATTTCACTTTCCAAAGTCTGTAATCCTCCGATTCCGGAGCCCCATATGACTCCGGCCTGATCCATATCAAGCTTTTCAAGATCGAGACCACTATCCTTTATGCATTCCCCTGCCACCACCATCGCAAAATGAGTAAAACGATCCATTCGCTTCGCCTCTTTCTTATCGAGATGGTCTTCAACTTTAAAATCTTTTACTTCGCAGGCAAATCGGGTTTTAAACAGACTTGCATCAAATAGAGTTATAGGAGCTGCACCACTGATTCCTTTTTGAAGGCCATGGAGATAAGCGCTTGCATTATTTCCAATGGGTGTAATGGCACCTATACCCGTCACAACTACTCGCCGCATATTAGATTCTTTCTTTGAGAAAAAATGTGAGTTGCAAATTTACAACACTTAGTTATCAACACGAAAAATTAAAAGAAGGATATTTTTTTATCTAAAGTAATAAGAAAATACTTAACTAGTTCATTTTCAGTAATAAATATTGAATTTTTTCATTTGTCTCCAAATAAAAAAAGTCCGCATGTAGAGCATGCGGACCTTACGATTTATCGGTCTCCCGTCAGAGCTTATTTATTGATCTGAGAATCCAAATAACTGATCGCTTGGCCTACCGTCTGGATTTTTTCAGCTTGCTCGTCAGGAATTGAAATGTCGAATTCCTTTTCAAACTCCATAATGAGTTCTACGGTGTCGAGTGAGTCAGCTCCAAGATCATTTGTAAAGGAAGCTTCTGATGTAACTTCAGCTTCGTCTACTCCTAATTTGTCGACGATGATCTTTTTTACTTTTTCTTCAATACTAGCCATTGTATAAATTATTTTAAAATTTGTGGTGCAAAAATAAAATTTAGATTTTGATCAGGAAAATAATTTTTTTCCTCCCAGGCTTGGAATCCGGTGGACAGAAAATTAAATTCACTTTTGATAATATCAATTTGTCTTTAAAAGTTTCATAAAAATGAAATAATCTATAGCCACTCTCTGCCAGAATCTATGTATCTATGCGCAAAAATTACTGAAATATGAGCGAACAGACGCTCCAAAACACAAAAATCATCGCTACGGTTGGTCCCGCCATCTCGTCCTACGACATGTTATTGCAAATGGCCAAAGCCGGGGTCAACGTATTCCGCCTAAATATGTCGCATGCCGACCAGGATACCCACCTGCAAGTCATAAAATATTTAACTAAAATTAACGAAGAGTATCCTTTTCATTTAGGCATATTAGCTGACCTCCAAGGTCCTAAACTAAGAGTGGGTAAAATCAAAGACAATGCTTTGGATCTTAAAGTCGACGATGTAGTGATTTTTACGAATACACCCTGCGAAGGAACCGCCAGCGGAATCTATATGAGTTATGAGCTTTTTCCTCAGGAAGTAAATACTGGAGATAAAGTACTCGTGGATGATGGCAAATTGATTTTTGAAGTCCTCGAAACCGATCGTACATCGACCGTTAAATTAAAAGTCCTGTTCGGAGGAATCCTTTCGTCAAATAAAGGAGTTAATTTACCAGATACTGCCATTTCCCTGCCTTCATTGACAGAAAAAGATTTAAAAGACCTGGATTTTCTCATTCACCAGCCGGTGCATTGGATTGCATTATCTTTTGTGAGAAAAGCTGAAGATATCGACGATTTAAGGTCCAGACTTAAAAAAGCATCCCATCCGGCGCGAATCATTGCCAAAGTTGAAAAGCCGGAAGCATTGAAAAATATAGATCAAGTCATAGCCGCCACCGATGCTGTCATGGTAGCTCGGGGTGATCTGGGAGTGGAGGTCCCTATTGAAAAACTACCTGGTATACAAAAAGAAATTGTACGGAGATGCATTGAACAAAGTAAACCGGTCATCGTAGCAACTCAGATGATGGAGTCTATGATTACGAATCCCAGCCCGACCCGGGCCGAAGTAACCGATGTGGCGAATGCTGTATTGGATGGAGCCGACGCGGTCATGTTAAGCGCAGAAACATCTGTCGGCAAGCATCCGGTAAGAGTTGTCGAAGCAATGTCAAAAATCGTCATGGAGACTGAAAGGCATTTCCAGGCCAATCAATCGCGCATGCCTCAGCTTGACCATTCATCACCCAATTTTCTAGCGGATGTTCTCTGTCTGAACGCAGTGAAAACATCAAATGATCTCGATGCCAAAGCCATTACCGGTATGACGACCTCGGGTTACACAGCATTTAAGATTTCAAGCTTTAGACCTAAGGCAGAAATATTTATGTTTTCGACCATTCCTCATATGCTTTCTACCTTGAATTTGTTATGGGGAGTTCAATGTTTCCTATATGAAAACAAAGACGAAAGTACCGACGAATTAATGAATCAGGTGGGAAAGAGCCTAAAGGAACAAGGTTTGCTGCAAAAGGGCGATGTGATTGTCAACACCGGTACCGTGCCAATACAATTGATAGGTCGTACCAATATGATGAAGATCAGTGTCATCGAGTAGTCCGGATGATTTATAACCCAGAGAAAAGTTACCATTCCTGAATTACAATCCCCAATTGATGATCCATCAATGCAAATTCTTTTGCCCCCCAGGGACGAATTGTAATTTTTGACAGGTTAGGATGTAGAAAATCACGAAATGATGTTGAAACGTGTAAGTAAACTTCTTCGATGTTTTGGGTGACCAATCTAAATTCGGGATTGTGTTCTTTGGCATACAAGGCGTTTTCAAACAGATTGATACGAAGGCCATCTTTTTCTAAAACGCAAAAAGGCTGATTTGATTTGATCTCATCGTGGCTTATTTTGAATTCTAAACATTCTACAAACAATTTGATGCCATCCTGAATATTGGCATAAAAAATATTGGGGACTAATTTCTCAAATTTCATATTTATGATTTTTTGAATCGATCTTCGAATGTAGATCTCCGGAATTATGAAAGCAAAACTCTTATTTATATCGCAGATTTGCAATTGATCCTGATCAAGAAATCATGTATTGAATGAATAAAATAAATGATATAGCTTTTTAATTCAAATTTACATCGCCGGTCTTGACTACTTCGATATTAAACGGGATATCGGTCATGGCTTTAAGATCCGTGTATGGAATGGAATATTTAAGATTGCGAATGATATTATTGGCATTCTGAAAAATAAATTGTACAGATGGGGTATTGTTTGGAAACTTATCCGATAATCCCAGAATTACTTTTTTAATTTCCAGTAAGTCGACGACATTGACTTCGCCGTCGCTGTTTGCATCGGCCGCTATTAATTGTTTAAAGCTGGTGAGGCTTTGGACGCCGAGAATATGCTTTTGAATTAAAACGAGATCAATGGTGCTCACATCAGAGCCGATATCCTGGTTATAGGCAATATTGATACTGACCGGTCCCGGGTTCTTTATGGTGTCGGGTAATGTAAAATTAAAATTGCCACCGATTACCGTGCTGGCCGGATAGTCAACTCCATTGATATTAAACTTAATGGACACCAATCCTAAGCCATTGGCTTTAAAAGACAGGCTCCCATTCAGTTTAATGGTATCCGGTTTTACAATAGGGGGATTTTTGGTGGTGTCTTTCGGGTTTGTCTTCGTGGTATCGGTAGGCGGGACTGTTTTGGTGGTATCGGTAGGTGGCACTGTCTTGGTAGTATCGGTAGGCGTGGGAGTGGGAGGCACATAGTACCGGATAGCACGGGCTATGGAGGTATCCAATTTTACAGATGTTTCAAAAGCATTATTTCCTTTAGGGTCCCAGTCAAATGTGCCATCTGGATTTATAATCACAAAGGTCGGTGTACCATAATAGGGCCCTAAATAATTATCTTCATACATCATGCTGGCTTCTACACTCCCGCCATCGTTGCTGGCAGCTGGAAATGGAAGATCGTATTTGATTTTATACCCGATCATGGCAGGATCTGTATCCCAATATTTATTGCTTAATTCTATAAACTCGACTTTGTCTTTACCGCTGCCATATTTTTTGTAGATAGGGCTTAGATAAGGCGCGATTTCATTGCAGGGCGGGCAATCCACAAACATGATTTTCAGCACTACGAATTTTCCTTTGTTCAGATAGTCCCCATATAAAGAAAGTTGCTTTTTATCCGTCGTCGTGACGGTAAAATCTCTGGCTTTTTTTTGAGCAAATAAATCGGAGAGGCTTAATAATAGAAATAAAAATATAATTCGCCTCATAAACAAGGAGTTATTTATTTGAAAAAATATCACAATCCATGCCAAAAGTCTGAATTAAGCCTTTAATAAAGCTTAGTCTTTTGTTAATGGGTAATAATAAAACGAATTATTTGGGTGAAACTGCTACCCGGATAGTCTTAATTATTTCTCCATCGATCGATAATCTGACAAAATAGGTGCCTCGTACCAGTTGATCAGCCGAGAACTGGACGGATTGACGCCCTTGACCTCTTGCTTCGTTGATGAGGTTTCTTACCTGAGCACCCAATATATTCAACAGGGTAACCTGCACATTCGACGATTTATTTAATTGAAACTCCAGGATCGCATTGGTCACCACCGGGTTGGGATATAATTTAAGTGATTGATAGGTGACTTCGAAATTTTCATTCTTAATATTTTGTAATGATTGTGCGTTCATGGTTGTGAAGGCAACGATCAAAAACAAACTGGTAATGAATAATTTCATGAGCTCTGAATGATTCGTCAAAAATACTTTCACACACATTTCGATTCTATGAAGGATATCTTAATAGCGGTTAATTTTGCGTTAAATAGTTTTAACAACATAATTTCCGTTTATTCACTCAAACAATGAATACGAAAGAATCTGCGAAAAGGTTAGTCCACGTTCAGGATTGGGGGACGATAGATTATAAAGAAGCATGGGATCGTCAGATGGCCTTACAACAAGATATCATACATAAAAAGAGAAACCGGAATCTATTTGATTATTCGGGCCCCTTTACCCTTATTTTTTGCGAACATCCAAAAGTATTTACCCTGGGTCGTTCTGGGAAAGATTCTAATTTACTCATCAACGAATCATTACTCAAATACAACCAAATCGATTTCTACAAAATCAATCGGGGTGGGGATATCACATATCATGGTCCGGGTCAAATGGTACTGTATCCAATCCTGGATCTGGATTATTTTTTTTCAGATGTACATTTATACGTCAGAAAACTGGAACAAATTGTTATTGAAACATTGAAAGATTACCAAATTGAAGCATATCGCAATCCTGATTTTACAGGGGTATGGCTCAGATCCAGGATCGATGGCCGGGCCAAAAAAATATGCGCCCTCGGTGTACACCTGAGTCGATGGGTTACCCTGCATGGGATTGCTTTTAATATCCATACGGATCTGACCCCTTTTAATTTTATTGTACCCTGCGGAATTCAGGATCCCGAAAAAGGTGTGACGTCTCTGCACTTAGAGACTGATGTACCCATTCAAATGAATGAAATCAAATCAAAAGTTCAATATTATTTTGCCAGTGAATTTGACTGTCAATACATCCATCTGCTATGAAATCAAAAAAAGTATCGGAGTCCCGCTCTATCATGACGGAGATGATTATGCCCAATGATACCAATCCGTTAGGAAATCTCATGGGAGGCAATCTTATGCGTTGGATGGATATCGCAGGGGCTATCTGCGCCAATCGCCATGCTGAAGCATTCTGTGTCACGGTTGCGGTCGATCAGATCGCATTTTACCTGCCCATCAAATTAGGTCAGGTGATTACTATTGAATCACAAGTGACCCGAGCCTTTAATACATCCATGGAAGTCTATGTCAAAGTATTCGCAGCGGATTCTCGGAGTGTCGAAGGTAAACTGGCCAATCACGCGTTTTTTTCATTTGTGGCCCTGGATGACAAGACGCTGAAGCCGATCGAAATTCCACACGTTGTGATTGAAGGTGATGAGCAAACCCAATTGTACGACGGTGCCCTGGCCAGAAGGGAATTGAGATTATTACTCAGTGGCCGGATATCTCCGCAAGAAGCTACGATATTGAAGGATGTAATAGACGGCAAGAAATTTTTCTTTTGATTCCATATTGGCTTCTTCTTACAAAGATTCATTCACTTTCAATTTGCGAATACTCTCATACCCAATATTTCGGCAAGCATATTTCTGTAGTTGATCAGCTCCTGTTGGGTTTTAATGTGGACTAATTGCTGTAATTCATCGAGATTGGGATCATCGATCGACAATTTGTTCTTCCGGATCATCTTCTGCACTTTCTTAAGTTTAAATCGCATGATGCTTTGATATGCATCCCGTACATAGTTTTGATCGGGTAATTTTTGGGTCTGCAATTCCATTTCCCACCGATCAGACCAATTGGAACTATACTTAAATGGAGATTCAGACAATTCGATCGTAAGATTGCGAATGGCGTCGTCTGGATGATGAAGGAAATAACTGCTGTCTAAATTTGGATTTTCACTTAATTCATGAAAGTATTCCAGCAATATTCTTTTATAAAGTGAGTTATTGATTTCCTGGTCAAAGTTTTCAAGATTTTGGTGTATATAATACGCGACCGAAACCCGGTGTTCCTGATCAAAGAGCAGATGGCCATAGAGCAAAAGGGATTTGATCAGGGCCCGCTCCTGGTATTCATCGTCGTCGATGGCGGCTGCATTTGTTTGAACAGGTGATGAAAGAGTAGGGATATCACTTTCAGCAACAGGTGGAAGTAATGTTTCCTCGTTGTATTTTGTCCGCTTCTGATAAAGTTCTCTTCTTATTTTTTTATTAATCTCCTGCACCAGGACTTCTTCAGAAATATCCAGTTCCTGAGCGCAAATCTGAATGTACGTGGCGCGTTTGATGGCATCCTGTACTTTGGATATGGTCTGAATGATTTCTGTAATGCCTTCTGCTTTCTTCACCGGATCATTACCGGCTTCTTTTTTAATGATGGAAGCTTTAAACAAAACGAAGTCAACAGCTTTATCTTTAATGAAGGATTCTAACGCGGCACTTCCGTTTTTTTTGATGAAGGAATCCGGATCTTCTGGCTCAGGCAAGATCACCATCCGCACATTTAATCCTTCTTCGATAATGAGCTCCAGGGCGCGCAGGGTTGCTTTGATGCCGGCGGCATCACCATCATACAGAATTTTGATATTCGATGTAAACCGTTTTATCAGTCTAATTTGTTCAATCGTGAGAGAAGTACCCGACGAAGCGACGACATTTTGTATACCCGATTGGTGCAGAGCAATTACATCGGTATATCCTTCAACCAACAAACATTCGTCTTTTGAACGAATGGCTGTTTTGGCCAGGTGCATTCCATATAAGACTTTACTTTTTACATACAGAGGAGTTTCAGGGCTATTAATATATTTTGGTCCAAAATCTGAACTATTCAGTTTGCGCCCACTAAACGCTATGACTTTACCGGTAAGACCATGAATTGGAAAAATGACCCGGTTGGTGAAAAAATCATTACCATTTTTATTAAGGAGTCCCAATTCATCGCATAAGGATAAATTAAAGCCGGCTTTAAGCAAATTATTTTTAAGATCTTCCCGATCGTTTAGAGAATAACCCAGTTGAAATTTCTTAGCGGTAATATCCAGAATTCCTCTTTCTTTTAAATAAGACAGGCCGACAGACTTTCCTTCATGCGTTTGAATAAGATTGTCTTGATAATGTTTAGCGGCAAATTCATTGATGAGCGAATAAGATTCTTTTCTCAACTCATCCTGATGTTCCTGTGCAGATTTAGATTCGGTGATTTCTTCAAGTGTAATATTATATTTTTTAGCCAGGTATTTTACAGCTTCAAGAAAAGAGTAAGATTCGTGTTCCATGATAAACTGTACCGGGCCGCCGGCTTTACCACAACCAAAACACTTGTATATATTTTTACTTGGAGAGACTGAAAAGGAAGGTGATTTTTCGTTATGAAAAGGGCACAGTCCCATCATATTGGCACCGCTTCTTTTTAGATTTACAAAGTCCCCGACGACTTCTTCAACTTTAGCTGTAGAGAGTACTTCATCGACCGACTTTTTTGAGACCATTCTTTAATTTTGATTAGATAATTTTTATAAAAAAAAATGATTTTACTTGCAAATTTGAATATAATTCGAATATATTTGTGACGTAATTATTAAAGTTAATAGTTACCAATAAATTTGACATAAGAATAGGGTGTTCTCATAGTGTGTTCATACCTCACTGGCAGTCTTGTCAGTGGGGTTTTTTTTTATATGGCCATTTGCAAATTTACCAATTCTTATTTTGCAGGACATATCCGATCCTCCAACATAAAACTCATTTTTTTTTATTTGTTCTTTTCAAGACCGGTCCGGGAAATTTAATATGGCAGGAGGGTGGATTAAAATTGATTTTACTTAGATAAATTCGATATTTTTGGTATGGATGAGTAGAAAAGTCATTTGCCTGATCCTGATTTTTTTTACAGGTTTTCTTTTGAATTCCTGCTCGCGGGGTACTGGCTGTCCGGCAGAGCACGTTGATAATATCCGTTATGATCGACAGGGAAATATGAAATATAAGCCAGGTAAGACGAGGTTGTTCCCAAAAAATTTTGGTAAATAATTTTTTAATACACGATGTAGTTCCGAACGTATGCCTTCATCATTTTATGCTTATTGCTTCCTGGACATAAAAAAGCCCATCAGGGATACTGACAGGCTTAACCATTAAAAAATGCTATGAAAAAGTATTTTACTTCAATTTGAATGTATTGGTACCCGCTAAGTAACCTTTGTTGTAGACTTCTACCGTGTAGGTGCCTTCCGTAAAAGGTATATTCGGTTGCCAGTTCATACAAGTATTCTGAGCTTTGTTTTCATATTTCACCCCTTTGAGCGATGTGTATTTGATTTGCTCGTTATTAGCCTGGTTAGTCAATACACCCGAACCCAGGTTTTCCAATGCCTGAGTTTCACCACTTGGGTTGATGATACGGATATAGAATTGTTCTACTCCGCTATCGGTTACGTTATTATCGGTGAGGTCAAAGCAGATTTTAAGACCATCTATTTTATTTGCACGACTATTCTCAACTTCTTTACCGCTGGATTTTACTCTGAATCCATTGACATTGATATTTTGAACTTTTACAACAGAAGCAATATTTACTTTTTTGGTAAGGACTGTATTGTCGGCTGTCAATTTTTCTTTTTCGCTGACGAGTACTGATTTAGCGGTCGTAAGTTCATCGTTGGCTTTTTTCTGATCCTGAAGGGTTGTAGTCAGCACTTCTTTTTCTTTCGTCAGGTTGGTGTTAACGCCAACTAATTTTTCATTTTCACCTTTAAGATTAGCAATATCAGCCAAATAACCATCTACCTGAGTTTTTAGAATTGCCATTTCTTTTTTAGCTGCAACCAGGTTTTTTGAATCCGCCAGCATATGAGCAATGCGATCTTTATTGGTTTTCAACTCAGCCATTTGAGCTTCTATTTTTTCGTTCAACGCTTTATTGTCAGTGCGTTGCTTTTCCAGGTCTTGCAGGGATTGATAGTACTGTTTTTCGAGTTCGGCCTTGAGCCTTTCTGATTCGGTAAGTTTAGTTTCAGTATTGACTATGATTTCTTGCTGTTTGGTCTTATTGAAAAACAACCATGCATTGGCACCCAGAGAAGCAATCAATAAGCCGATGATAATAGGCAATGAATTATTCTTCTTTGGCGTCGGGTTAGTGTAAGGATAATTATAATCAGCCATAGTATTTGAGTTTTTTAAGTTGTGATTTTTATTTATATTGATTACAAAGTTATATTTTGTATGATAGTATAACGGAACCCCGTATAGCAAATAGTATTATACATTGTAAAAATTCGCAAATAGCTTGTTAACATCTGACAGTCAAGGTATTGGAGAATGGATTTTCCTGTTTTTTTATTCATTTAGTTATAAAAACTTTAAGATTGTCTCCGGTATTGTGTAAATAATGGACTTTAATTCTTCATAAATCGTGCCATTAAATGTTGAAGCGGAAAAGAGAGTAAGTGGTTGTGTGTACAGAGGATGGTAAGGTGTCCTCACTTTCCCCATTACCCACTTCTATACTTACCCAACTTTAATGCTACATTTGTAAAAAAATTGACCATATGGAAATGACCAAGCCACCGGATATTTTGTTTTTCGACATCGAAACTGTTTCGAGTCAATCGGATTTTGACAAGCTAAGTCCTCAGATGCAGGAATTGTGGAAGGTAAAAGCCAATATTTTCACCCGATCCTACGACGAGCCAATGAAAGACGAAGAAGTGAAAGAATTTTTTGAAAAGAAAGCGGCCATTTTTGCCGAGTTTGGAAAAGTGATCTGCATTTCGGTAGCCAGATTTCAGGTGAATCCAGATCTATCTCTTACTTTGAAAGTCAAATCGTTTGCAGGTCATGATGAGAAGCAAATCCTGACTGATTTTGCTTCCATGCTGGATAAACGATTTAACCGTGAAGAACATCGTATCTGTGGTCATAATATCAAAGAGTTTGACATACCCTATTTATGTCGTCGGATGAGCATACATCGTATTCCTTTTCCCCGGATACTTAATCTCAGCGGTAAAAAACCATGGGAAAATGATCACATTGATAAAATGCAATACTGG
>CALMKY010000563.1 GCA_937867195.1 uncultured Saprospiraceae bacterium
CACGGTACCTCTACTATTATTATCATATACTACCCCGGCAGTGCCCTTTGAAGAATTGCCACTGAAGTTTGTATTAATAATTATAGGATTACAGTGACCGCTAGAAGCAGCAAAATTATAAAAGGCCCCTCCCAAGGTGGTGGCTACATTACCTGAAACATTACAATTCAGCAGTATAGGTTTGGTTTTACCAAAAATCCCAAAAGCATCATTACTCATAAAACCTCCTTGTGCTGCAGCATTCGCGCGAATTTCACAATTGATCAATACTGGGCTCGCTTCGCCAGCTACTCCATAATTAAATATACCTCCGCCGGATGACGCATTATTTCGGATGATCTTACAATTCCCTATAAACGGACTGGCAACGCCATTGAGACCATAATTAAACAAGGCGCCGCCATTATTACTTGCATAATTCTTAAAAAATGTAGTATTCAGAATGGTCGGATTAGAAGTATCACCCGTACCAATATTCAACCATCCACCACCAAGCATATTATATCCTGAAAACACATTCGCATAGCCATTTTGAATACAAAATCCATCTACCATCGTGTTGCTATCTACCAAATTTGTAATTACGACATGAAATGTATTATTTTGAGGAAAATCATCTTGCTGAATCTCGCCGCATAGAATGGTCTTATTGCATTCCCAGTCCCTGGATTCAGAACCGCCCGACAAATATCCTCCTAACAAGACTGCATGATTGGGTATTTCAAAAGATGTATTTCTATTTGGCAAAATCGTATCTATCGGCTTTCCTGTACATTTATCAAAAATGATTACGCTATCGCTCGGATAATACGTACCCTGTGCCACTTTAACTGTATCAACACAACCCTGTCTTACCGCTTGTAGCCCATCTTGTAAATCAGTAAACGCATCAGCCCACGATGTACCGTTATTGTCACCCTGAGCAGAAGAATCCACGTAGACGACATGATCGTACGTATTGCATGGAACAGTATCATTAAATTCAAAGGCCCCTAAGTCTATATTACCGTTAGTGATCCTATTCTTTCCGGCGAGATCTTTACCAAGACCATTGAAACTATTCACACCCATATTAATGGCAGGAGAATTGAAAGCAAGTGAATACAATGATTTAGCCGGGTCTATAAAAAGTGGATCAACATTTTGATTGTCTGTATTCGTTAATGATCCGGAGGCTGATAGGGTCCCATCAAAAATATTATTGGTAAACTGATTTGTAAATCCGTTATTATTATTTATCTGAATCTGATTATTACCATTCTGCCAGATGATCGAATTATGAATAGTATGAGGACCTGCCGAATTGGAAAGAATCGGAACATTGCCATTGTCAGTTGCGGTCAGATTGGTTACTACGAGCCGCACATTATCAGGAAAGGATAGGGAAATTACACTTCCCCCCAGTCCACCATCATTATGATACGCTAAAATATCAGTAAGTTGTACATCCTGATAACCATTGACTTCGAAGGAAAAAAATGGTTTGAAATA